>CAZYQJ010000091.1:0-12075 GCA_964649925.1 uncultured Litorilinea sp. | reverse complement strand
GGTTGGCCCACCCGAGCAAGGCCAACCGGCGCCGCAGACTCATCGTTATCCCCACAGGAAACTGGTGCGAAGGGGTTACATAGGCCAGCCGGGCCTGGGGCGCCAGTTCTATACCGGCTGCGACCACCAAGCCTTCATGATCAATAGGGATTGGAATGATGTCTGCCCCAACGCCGAGCAAGGCGCCACGCGCGCCTACATAGCCCGGATCTTCCATCCACACCGGGTCACCGGCGTTAACCAACATGCGTGCCGCCAGGTCAAACGCCCCCTGTGCACCGGCCACGATGACCACCTGTTCGGGGGTGCAGCGGACGCGACGGGAGATTGTAACGTGCTCGGCAATCGCCTCACACAGCGGCCGGTAGCCAGCCGGGTCTTGGTAGGTGAGTGCGCCGATCGTCATCCGCCGCGCATGCCGGGTCACAAGGCGTGACCACAGCGAGTACGGAAACGCATCAAGGGCAGACATGCCCAGGCTAAAAGGACGCGGTCGCCCGTTGGGCAAGGGCGGCAGCGGGGGAACGATAGGCGGTGAACTCATTTGGGCAAGGGCATGTGTGGAGAGACTTGGCCCTGGCGGTGCAGATGGCTGTGGTTGGGGTGGGGCAGGAGTGCGGTGTTGCGGTGTGGTTAACAGCTGGTCGGGCAGCACATCGGCCACAAAACTGCCACTGCCTTCCAGACTCTCAATATAGCCCTCTGCATTCAACTGATCATACGCAGCGAGGATCGTGTTGCGCGAGACTCTCATCTCATCGGCCAAAGCGCGCGTTGAGGGCAACTTCAGCCCACCCGGCAGGTGTCCGGCCAGAATGGCTGCTCGTAAATAGGCATAGATCTGCTGATAGAGCGGTTGATCGGGCTCTGGTGTGAATGGATACTGGGTGAAGATGTTCATGGGAGATCTTCATGGCGTTGAATGCTCAACTGTTACACGAAATGTGCACCGGTGGTCTTGACGTTTGCTCATAATTGCCATTTTTCAGCTTGGCTCCTGAGCAAGAGACGCGCTCTTTTGCGTCGGGGAGGTCTCGAATCGCCAACGACTCAGTGTCGTCGGTTATGAGGAAAATGCCAATATGCCAAGGCACAAGCCTGTGGTAGAGATCGGTAATGGACCTATTGCTGGCCCCAATGTCAGGCTCTCCCGCAAGTTTGACGTCAAGAGACGATGCGAGGATGTGTGGACGCTATACTACAGTTTTCCCGCTCGGCTGAATGTAGGAATGAATTGTAAAGGGGAGGGAGCATCAACTGGCGCAGTTTGCCTATTGCGAATCCGCAACATGAAATCATTCTACTTGCCGAAATGAGCAATCAGCCAAATGTAAAACCTGGAAGACCCGCGCAGAGGCGCTGCTGTCGGCGTAGCGGGTTTCGGAGTCTGCCGCCCGGCAAGGCTCTTTCGGCTATCGTGGAGAGCAACTATTTTGAGTTCTAGAAGATCAAACATTTCGCCGGAGAGGATGTGGCAGGTTGCGATAGTTGTGTACATCAAAGAAAATGACTGTCGCTAGCGGATGCGATTTAGCGTGGAGTGAAGCATCTCACGGTCCGTACCCAACACGCGCATGACATTTGAGCACCCTTGCCCAAACAACCATCGCTCAACCACTGACCCTTGAGAGAGACGAGGGGTAACCCTATGAAGGACGATGTCGTAAGCGGCCGTTCCGACCGAGAGCTTAGAAATCAACTGGTGCGCATGTTAACTGTCCGGCAAGCGCACATGGATTTCGAGGATGCGGTGGCCGATTTCCCCGAAGAACACATGAACACCAGACCCCCCAACTGCGCCTACACGTTTTGGCACCTTCTGGAGCATATGCGTATCTGTCAGCGTGATATCCTCGACTACATCGAGTCAGATGACTACACATGGCCTCACTTCCCCGATGATCTTTGGCCGAACCCTGAGGCTGTCACCGATCTCGCCGGCTGGCAGCGGACGATTGAGGAGTTCTACGCGGATCGACAAAGGCTAGTAGACATCGTTAACGACCCTGCCGTTGACCTCTTTGCGCCCTTGCCCAACAGCGGCGAGCACCAGCACAGCATTGTGCGTGAGATCAACATCGTCGCCAGCCACAACGCCTATCACACGGGGGAGTTGGGGATTTTGCGGCAAATCATGGGCCTGTGGCCGTAGGTCAATGCTGTGAACGATGCGGCGGGATTGCTGTCAGTATCCTTGCTCAGTAGTCTGAACGCCCTTTCTGTATTTTGTACAGCAATTGTATCGATTCGTTGACACAATTGCCATATGAAATATAGGGGTGCTATGACCAGCACAGTTCTGGACGACACTGTTTCAGTCTGTCTCTTGATAGGATAGTCGACGATTGCGACGGCCCTCCATAGAATCCGCTCTGGGCTTGCGTGTTACAGGCATGACGCAACCCCGCATGCGGATGGACGACTCGTTGCGTCGATTCTGCACATGCGGGATCAGGCTCACAGTCATTCGTGCGGTGTTTGAGCAGTGGTCGTGTGTGCTGTATGCCGAATGTCAAACCGCCTCTCGCGGCCTATCTCGGTGTGCGGATGCGGATCTCTCATACACCGGCGGGTCCTCGGCCTGGGCTTTTTCCAGGTGCGTGTGCAACGCCTGTGCCAGCTGCGCGAGGTTGGGTTCGCAGAAGATGGTGTGCCGGTTGCCCGGGATGACCTCGATCGCGATCCCCTGTTCGGTGAGCGACGCCCACCGGATCTGGTGGTTGCCGGCGTTGTCCGCGTTTGAGAAGAGGATGATGCGCCCTGGATAGACCTGCGGGACGTAGCGAAGCCGGGCATGGAAGTGGGCGAGGTTCGTTTCGTAAATGGCCCGTGTCACGGGATCGCGGCGGTAGCGCGCGCGATGGCGCAGCGGCAGATGGCCGAGGGCGGCGCGCGGTTCGCGGAACCGGAACAGACTCCGCTGCCAGTTGTACGCCAGGCGGCGCAGCCATGACAGGGCTCGTTTCCCTGAGCTTTGCCCCAGCAGCCCCGGCGCATACCAGACCTCGTGCGTGGCATTCGGCGGGATGAGCGTGTCGAGAACCGCCAGCAGCGCCACGCGGTCGCCCTGCCGCCAGAGTGACTGCGCCATCTCAAAGGCGATGATGCCCCCAAAGCCCCGTCCTCCGAGCAGATACGGGCCATCGGGCTGCACAGCCTTCATCTCCTGGACATACAGTGCGGCCATCGCCTCTACCGAATCTTGAGGGCGATGTGTGCCATCCAGGCCCAGCGGCTCGAAGGCGTAGACGGGCTGTTCAGGGCCGAGATGCCGCGCCAGCCCTGCTAAGCTGGCCGCCGTGCTATGGCTGGGTACACAGAAAAAGGGGCGCTTTGTCCCGCCTGGCTGGAGGGCAACCAGCGCCGTCGTGGATGCCGGGATCGCGCCCTGGCGCAAGAGGTTCGCCAACTGCGCGATGGATGGCGCCTGTAGGAGCGCTGGCATCGGGATCACGGCGTCTAGTTCCCGCCTGATTGCGCTATGCAGATACACGAACAGCAGCGGGTTGCCGGGCAGGTCCAGTAGGTTGGTGTCCGCGCCAATCGGCTGCACGCCCCAAAGCTGTTCACAGATGGCGGCCAGCTGGCTCTCCAGCGCATCGCGTGACGGAATGAATCCGCCTGCGTTGGATGGGCGGGCGGGTGCATGGGGCCGCGATGGTGCCGTCAGCGACGGCTGCCCGTTCGCCGACGCCAGTGCATGGTCGTCCGCCTGTTCCGCCGCCATGCGCAGCCGTTCCTGCATCCGCGCGGCCAGCGCACTGACATAGGGTTCCCTGAACATATTGAGGTGGCTTCCCGGCACGACTTCGATGTCGACGCCAGCGCTTGTCAAGCGCGCCCAGTGCAACTGCAGCCCACCCCTGACTTCGTCATTGGCAAAGATCGTGATCCTGCCGGGGTAGACTCGCGGCTGGTAATGGTCCCTGGCCTTGGCGTGGGCGTTCTCGGTCTGCAGGATGTACTGGGCTTGGGAACCCATCTGCATGAGCGATTGATTCTCCTCCTGATTCTCCCGGAACCAGTAGAGCAGCCGCACATACCTGAACAAGTGATGCATGGACAGCCAGAATAGCTGCCGGGGATATTCGAACAAGGGCCAGCGTCCCTCATCGGCGATCAGGGACCGGCGCAGCGGGCTGAACAGCGCCAACTGCGTGTTGGGCGGCACCAGTACGTCCAGAATGGCGAGGAACGGCACGCGCTTGCCCTGCGCCTGAAGCTGCTGCGCCATTTCAAAGGCGACGATGCCGCCAAAGCATCGTCCGCCCAGGTAGTAGGGACCGTCCGGCACGACCTGCTGGATTTCTCGAATGTAATGAGCGGCCATCGCTTCGACGGTGTCGTGGGGCGGATGCTTGCCATCCATGCCTAGCGGCTGCAGCCCATAGAGCGGCTGATCCGGCCCTAACTTCCGGGCCAACTCGCGAAACGCGACGATCGTGCTGGCGCTGGGCGGAACCAGAAAAAGCGGGGGCCGCGATCCCTTGGGCTGGATCGGCACCAGCGAGGTCCATTTTACCTCCCCTCCTGCCGGTATGATGTCCGGTTCGGGAGCAGGCAGTTGAGAGACTGACGTGGCGGGCAGCGTCTGGGCCAGGTTGGGCGCAAGGGCGGCGATGGTGGGCGATTTCCAGATGAGGGTCGTCGGGAACGAGATGCCTAGTCCCGCCTGGAGCCGGTTTGTCAGTTCGATGGCGACAAGCGAATCCAGTCCAAGGGCATCCAGTGGGGTCTCACGGTCGATCTGTTCCGGCGCAAGCTGCAACACCTGGGCAATTTGGTCGCGCAGATAGCCTTCCAGCAGCGTCTGCCGCTCCTCCTCAGTCGCCGCATCCTGGATGCGCCGTGGCGCTATTTGATGCTGCGGCGCTGAATGCCCGTTCGCTGCCTGCGGGATTTCGGCCGAGGGCGTTTCGCTGATTTCGGCTGACCAGGGCAGGGTGTCCGCGGCTGCCGGTGTATGGGCAACCACAATATGCTGGCCCAGCACGTCGGCAGCAGACCTGGACTCCGGCAGGGCGATCACCTGCTCAAACCCATTGGCGTGCAGGACGGTGTTCCACGCCTGTGCGGAAAGCAGCGGCGTATCGTCCTGCCGGTGCGGATCGTCGTGCCGGTGCCAACCCCGGATCAGCCCGAAGGAGATATCGAACCAGGACTGGTGCTGCGTGACCTCCCACAACACCAGCACGCCGCCCGGCGCTAACATCGAGCGCACATGGGCGAGCGTTTCATCCAGTTGGCGGGTGGCATGGAGGACATTGGCGGCGATGATCACGTCAAAGCTGGCAGGCTCAAACCCCTGCGCCTGCGGGTCCTGTTCGATGTCCAGCACGGCGTAGCGGATGAATGGATACTCCTTAAACTTCTCACGCGCCTTGATGAAAAAGAAATCGGAGAGATCGGTAAAGACGTACCTGGTGCGGTCGGAGGGCAGCGCCTGCAACACATGGGCAGCCGTCCCGCCGCTGCCAGCCCCGATCTCCAGGAGGCGCGCGGGTCTTTCGGGCCGGTGGCCGACAACTGAGGCCACCACCGCGGCCGCGATGTGGTTGAAGTAGCGCGCCTCTGGGGAGTTCTGATAGAGGCTCTCCGCAATCTCAAATGAACCCTGCGGGAAGAGCAATGTCAACGGGTCCACTGTACCTTGGACGAGTGCGGGCAAGGCTTCGCCGCACCGCTGCAAGTACACGGGCAGGAGGGGCGCGGCGGCGCAGACGGACTCAGCCTCCTTCAAGAGCGGATCCACAGGCATGTCAGGTAGAGGGGCAGGGCAGGCGTAGATCTCCCCCTCTCTGTGCAGGAACCCGGCAGCGACCAGGCGCTCAAGCCAGCGGCGCACCAGCCGGTCATACAGCGGCAGGATCTGGCACTGGTCGCGCAGCGCTGCCACCGTGTGCCGTTCGCCCGGTTTCTGGAAGGCGCCCAGGTCACGGAGCGCGCGGATCACGTAGGCGGTGGTCAGGCTGTCGAGGCAGCGGCTTCGATCCGGCCAGATGTGCAGTGGCAGGTCCAGCGGGCCCTGCTGCGCCTGTTGACGGCCCGCTGCGAGCGCGACCGGCCACAGTGCTTGTTGCGGGGGCCGCGCCGCTGGTGGCTGGCTGGCGGGCAGATTGCTGAGCCAGAAGCGTTCACGCTGCCAGGGATAGGAGGGCAGGGCGACGTACTGTCTGTCTTCCGGGTCCAGACCTCGCCAGTTCACCTCTTCGCCCAGCGTATAGATCATGCCCAGCGAGTCCAGCAGGGTCGCCAGTTCCGCTTCCCCGCGGCGCAGGGAGGGTATGCGGGCTGCCTCGCCGCCCAGTTGGCGAACACTCTGATCGATGGCGGACAGCAGGGTGGGGTGCGGGCTGATCTCGACAAAGGTTCCGTACCTGTCCTGCACCAGACGCTCGACGGCGCTGGCAAAGAGCACCGGCTCGCGCAGGTTTCGCACCCAATACGTCACGTCCAACTGGTCACCATTGATGCGCTCGCCTGTGACGGTCGAATAGATCGGCACGGTAGCCGGTTCAGGGGTGATGCCTGCTAACGTCTGCTGCAGTTCACCGCGCAAGGGGGCAACCTGCGGGCTGTGGGCGGCAACATCGACCTGGATCCAGCGGCAGAACACCTCTTGCGCCTCAAGACGGCCTACCAGTGTTTTTAGGGCTTCCCTATCCCCGGCCAGTACCGTTGCGCGCGGGCCGTTGTTGACCGCGACAGAGACCTGGTCGCTGAAGCCGTCGATCGCCTCCATTGCCTCGGCCAGCGAGAGTTCGACCGCGACCATCGCGCCCTGGCCGCTGATCTGGCGTAACAACTGGCTGCGGCAGCAGATGATCCGCGCCGCATCGGACAGGCTCAGCGCGCCCGCCACATACGCCGCCGCGACCTCCCCCATGCTGTGGCCGACAACCGCCTCCGGTTCGACCCCCCACGCACGCCATAGCGCGGCCAGCCCCACCTGTACCGCAAAGAGCAGTGGCTGCACCCGGTCGATCTGGTCCAGTCCGCTCTCGGACTCGCCTGTGCTGAGTGCTTCCAGCAAAGACCAATCCTGGTACGGGGCCATGGCGTGGCTGCACGCTTCGATTGCCGCCCGAAAGACGGGCGACTCTGCCAGTAGCTGACGTCCCATCCCGACCCACTGCGAACCCTGGCCGGGGAAGACGAACACGATGGGGCGTCGCGACGCCGCCACGGTGCCGGAATGGATGCCCGGACCGGCTTCTCCCTGAAGAAAAGATCCCAACTTGCGGCGGATTTCCTCATGCGACTCGCCGACAACCGCCAGCCGGTGACGATGATGGCTGCGCCGCGCACCGGCGCTGTAGGCAATATCGGCGAGCGAGGTGGACGCGTGATCCTGCAAAAAGGCATCATAGGCGCGCGCCAGGTCGCGCAGCGCATTGGGGCTGCGCGCCGAGAGAGGCAGCAGGACGGCCTGATACTCCGCCGGGGTCTGGCGCTGTGCATTCCCCTCGACCGGCGGCGCCTCTTGCAGGACGACATGGGCATTGGTACCGCCAAAGCCGAACGAACTCACCCCGGCCAGCGCAGGCGCGTGGTCATGCCGCGGCCAGGGGGTGAGATGCTGCTGGACACGCACGGGCAGGTCGTCAAACGGGATCAGCGGGTTTGGTGTCTGGAAATGGAGGCTGGGCGGGAGTTCGCTGTGTTTCAGCGCCAGCGCCACCTTGATCAGCCCGGCAACTCCCGCGGCTGCTTCCAGATGTCCGATGTTGCTCTTAACAGAACCAATGGCGCAGTGCTGACCGGCGGGCCGCCCGGTCGCAAGCACCGCACCCAACGCGCTTGCCTCAATGGGATCGCCTAGGGCGGTGCCGGTCCCGTGCGTCTCAATATACTGGACCAACCCCGGCTGGATGCCTGCCTGGGCATAGGCCGCACGCAGCACAGCCTGTTGGGCAAGTGGATTGGGCGCGGTGAGGCCGTTGGTGCGCCCATCCTGGTTGATGGCGCTGCCGCGGATCACGGCATAGATCGGGTCGCCGTCGGCGCGGGCCTGAGAGAGCGGCTTGAGAACCACCATCCCCGCGCCTTCGCTGCGTACATAGCCGTCGGCGCGGGCGTCAAAGGCTTTGCAGCGGCCATCCGGCGCGAGGAACCCGGCCTTGGTGAAGTTGACGCTCATGGTGGGCGATAGGAGCAAATTCGCGCCGCCGACCAAAGCCATGTTGCACTCGCCGTTGCGCAGGCTCTGGCAGGCCAGATGGACAGCTACAAGTGAAGACGAGCAGGCTGTATCCACCACCAGGCTAGGGCCGTGAAAATTGAAGAGATAGGAAAGCCGGTTGGCCGCAATGCTCAATGCGCTGCCCGTGCCTGCATAAGGATCGCCGAGGTCGGTTTGCGCAAGCTGCAGCTGCGCGTAGTCAAAACTGGAGAGGCCGACAAAGACGCCGACCGGCTCTCCTGTCAGCTGGTCGACCACCTGGCCTGCATCCTCCAGCGCTTCCCAGGCCACTTCGAGCAGGAGCCGCTGCTGCGGGTCCATGCGCGCCGCTTCGCGCGGGGAGATGCCAAAAAAGAGCGGGTCGAAGCGGTCGACGTGGTCTAGGAAGCCGCCCCAGCGCGTGTTCATCTTGCCGGGATCTGCCGGGTCTGGGCTGTAGAAGAGGTCCCGGTCCCAGCGGTCTTCAGGCACTTCTTTGACGGCATGAACGCCGTTCCGCAGCAACTGCCAGAATGCCTCTGGGTTGGCGGCGCCTGGAAAGCGGCAGCCCAGGCCAATGATGGCAATGGGTTCTTCAGCGCGTCTCGCGGACAGTGCTGCCGGTGATGATGACGGTTCGGCGGCAGGCCCACGGTCTGCGGCCAGATGCCGCGCCACCTCGGCGATCGAAATGTACTCATAGAAGAGGGTGGGCGGCAGTTCGCGCCCTAACCAGTCCGCCAATTCTCCTGTGATCTGCACCCCTACCATGGAACTCAACCCATGCTCGGCCACCGGCGCGTGGATGTCGAGCCGGTCGGGAGACACCCAAAGCCTGGCTGCCAGTTGGTTTACCAGCCAGGTTGTGATCTCGGAGGCGCTCTTCCCGGCAGGGGAGGGTGGACGTTCGTTCACAGGCGCGGCCTGGGGCGCGACCCACTGCGCAATGGTGGTCAGTTCGCCCTGCAAAAACTGCGCGCGGCAGAGGCGGCGCTGGATTTTGCCGCTGGAGGTCTTGGGCACACTGGCAGGCCGCAGGAGCGATACCGCGTACACGTCCAGTTCGTGTTCGACGGCAACCTGCCTGCGGATGCTGGAAACGACCTCATCCACATCGGCGTTGCGCTGCGTCCGCTTGAGTTCATAGACGATGACCAGCCGCTCTTCGCCGTCCACGTCAACGGAGAAGGCCGCACCATTGCCTGGATGGAGGGCCGGGTGGCTCTGTTCCACCGTTCGCTCGATATCCTGTGGATAGTGGTTGCGCCCGCGGATGATGATCACATCCTTGGCGCGGCCTGTGACGTAGAACTTGCCGTCGAGCATAAATCCGAGATCGCCTGTGCGGAGGAAGGGACCCTCGCCGGTATCGGCCAGATACGCGCCAAAGGTCTCTGCTGTCGCATCGGGCTGCATCCAGTAGCCCTGGGCAACGCCAGGCCCTGCGACCCAGATCTCGCCCACCACGCTTGGCGGACATTCGCGCCGCGTCTCCGGCTCGACAATGCGAAGTTTGGTCTCCAGCACGGAGGGGGCATAGCCGACGAGTGAGCGAGCGCCGGGCTGGTTCGCTGCCCGCTCTACGGCCTGGTTCTGCTCCAGGGCCGCGGCGTCCACATGGAGGATGATCGGATGGCTGTTGGCCCGGATCGCCGTGACCTGGAGCGTCGCTTCGGCCAGTCCATAACCTGGTACGACCGTGGTCGGGCGGAGACCGTTGGCGGCAAAGGCGTGGTAAAAGCGCTCCAGCGTTTCCTGGCGCACCGGTTCTGCGCCGTTGAGCACAAGCGTCCAACTGCTCAAATCTAGATTTTCCCGATCTTCGGGCGCTATCTTGTCAACGCACAGATCGAAGGCGAAGTTGGGGGCCGCGCTGTGGGTGGCGCGATAGTCAGAGATGGCCTGGAGCCAGCGCAGCGGGTGCTGAACAAAGGCGGCTGGGGCCATCATGACACAGTGAAATCCGGCGTACAGCGGGTATAGAATTCCAAAGACCAGCCCCATATCATGGAACGGGGGCAGCCAGGTCACCATGACGCTGTCCTGGGTCTGCCCTCCGACCGCTGCCAGATCGGCGAGCGTATAGAGCACATTGCCGTGGCTCATCATGACGCCTTTGGGGGCGGCTGTAGAACCGGAGGTGTACTGTAGATAGGCGAGATAGGGCCGGTCCACTCGTGGAGCCTGCCACGCGTCTGCCAACGAGGTGTCCAGGTCGGTGCTCAACCAGTCAAGTCCCGCGAACCCTGGCAGGTCGTCCAATCGTTTTTGGATGTTTTCCAGTATCTGGCTGGGGGCAAGGACGACGGTTGCCTGGGCATCCTTGACGATCGCCTCGATGCGCGGCATAGGACGGTTTAGCTGGGACGGGTATGCCGGAACCGCGACGGTGGACGCATAGAGACAGCCCATCAGGGCCGCTACATAGTCAATGCCGGGTGGAATCAATAACAGCGCGCGTTGGTTGGCTGCATTCAGGCGTTGTAGCGAGACGGCGTAGGCACGCGCCCGCCGGTCTAGCTCTTGGTAGGTGACTTGGCTGGCCACGACGTTGTCGTTGCGGAGAAAGGTAAATGCGGGCCGTTCGGGGTGTTGTGCAGCCTGCCAGCGTAGGACGTCGACAAGAGAGGGAAACTCCAGCATTCGATCCTCCAACACGATGTGCAACGCTCATATGAATCCGGCGAGTGCCGGAATCCTAATCATCATGGGTGGTTGTGGCCAGAGAGGAGATTGAAGAAAGGTGACTGAAACTGGCGACTCGTCAACAGTTACCGGGCTTCAAAGAACGGTTAGCAAGGAACGTTGCAGCGTTGAAGCCGAACCGCACGTGATCACCTTGCTGTTTGCTGGCCGTCCGAATTGCCAATGGCCCTCACCGTCACAGGACGTGCGACGAAACAGGTGACATAATCTGTGGCACTTGGGACGATCGGCACACCACATAGTCCATGAGCTTAGGTCGGTTGTAACGCGCTGCACATGAAGGCATGTGAACCAGACGTATCGCGAAGGGACGAGTCACTGCTCCAAACACCCCGGTGCCGCCTTGGTTGCCAGGCAGAGCAGCGCTGTCAAGAGATGAGAGGAAACAGACAGGTCGGCAACCCACTGGCGGGTAATCTTAACAGAGCAACGTGCGCGCGTCAAGACTCCGGTGGTTTGGTGACTGTGCCATTGAGCTGTGGCACACCCCTTCGGCTTTTACCCGCACCCATGTGCAACAGGTGGCGATCACACACGCATCAGACGTGGGAGAGCGTGAATACCGCAAATACGATTGAACGGCTCCGGATCTTCTAGCATACATGACTTGCTACGTCCGTGTCCAACGCCTGGGCAGCGACTCCACGAAGACCTCGTCGGCGTAGCACCAGCCCCACGCCTCGCCCGGCTCGAACGACTGGACCACCGGATGACCGGTGGCATGGTAGTGTGCGGTGGCGTGCTTGTGCTTGGACGAATCACAGCAGCCTACATGACCACAGATGAGGCAGATGCGCAGGTGTACCCAGCGATCCCCCATCTGCAGACACTCCTCACAGCCACGGGCGCTGGGCGTGACCGCGCTCAACCCTTCAAAATGTTCACACGGATCCATCTCGTCTCTCCTTGCTCTGTGTGTCGCTGAGCTCATCGCGATCGCAGCGCCAATGCCGGATGCGCCTCCCGTCACGACGGCGACTTTATCTGCAAATCTGCCTGGTCCTATCATCCTTGCGAATTGTTCACTGGTTACCCTGGTTAGCCTTCTTGCCCTTGCTTTCGTTTAACCATCAGACAAGATCCATGCTCGATCAGCGCAATGGGTGGTCAAGGGGTAGTGACTGGCCGCATCTGGAAATAATAAACTCCTAGCTAGCGGAGTTATGTCATGCGTCACTCAGTCGCATAGAAGCGGTGGATAAAAGCCT
>CAZYQJ010000090.1:0-12090 GCA_964649925.1 uncultured Litorilinea sp. | reverse complement strand
CACACCGGCACAGATGCCCGTGACCGGTGGGCCTGCTCACTCCGGGTCAATGGGGGTGATGATCGCCATCGGCCTGGTGATCGCCGCGCTGGTGGGCAGCACGGGGATAGGCCGCGCCTTGCGGTTTTTCACCAACAGGAAGCGATCCCCGTAAAGCCGCCTGCATATGACCCTACGATAACAGTTCATCCCACTTTACTGTGGACGCCAGTCGTGGTTAAATACCCTGGTGTTTTTTGTGCAAGGCTGAAAAAAGGATAAGCGTACGTGGCAACGAATATTTGGTTTTGGGTCATCTTCAATGCATTTGTGCTGGGGATGCTGGTTTTAGACTTAGGTGTCTTTCACCGCCACGCCCATGCGGTCACGATCAAGGAGGCCGCGATCTGGAGCGTGGTCTGGATCAGCCTGGCGCTCTTGTTCAACTACGGGCTGTATCTCTTTGCGGGCAGTACAGTGGCGCTAGAGTTCTTGGGCGGCTATCTGCTGGAGAAATCTCTGAGCGTCGATAACATCTTCGTCTTTGTGTTGGTCTTTTCGTTTTTCCGCGTGCTGCCCGCCTACCAACACCGGGTGTTGTTTTGGGGCATCCTGACGGCGCTCATTCTGCGCGGGGTGATGATCGTCGCCGGGGCCGCGCTGGTGACGCGTTTTGAGTTCCTCATCGCCGTCTTTGGCGCATTCCTAGTGGTCACCGCCATTCGCTTGGCCAAGGATAACGGCGAGGAGATCGACATCGCCAACAATCCACTGGTGCGTCTGCTGCGCCGTGTCATGCCGGTGAGTCCACACTATCACCAGGATCGCTTCTTTATCGTGGAAAACGGGGTACGCATGGCAACCCCGCTGCTGGTCGTGCTGTTGGTGATCGAATCCAGCGATGTGATCTTTGCTATCGATTCGATCCCGGCCATCTTTGGTATCACCACAGACCCGTTCATCGTCTATACGTCCAACATCTTTGCGATCCTCGGGCTGCGCTCGCTCTACTTCCTGCTGGCGGGCGTGATCGACCGCTTTGAGTATCTCAAGATAGGGCTGTCAATCGTGTTGGGCTTTGTCGGCGTGAAGATGCTGACCGAGAGCATTTCTGGCTACGTGATGGCGCACCCCATCCATGTGCCCATCCAGTGGTCGCTGGGTTTCATCGCTGTAGTGCTGCTCGCCTCCGTCGGCGCATCGCTCATCTTCTCACGGCCCCAGGACGAGGTGGTGGTCGTGGAGGAAACCGAGCAAGGGCCGCTGCTGTCGCGCGCCGAGCCTAGCGATTAACCCATTCAGGTAATAACATGACCGGCACATGCGCACGTGCCGGTCATTTGTTTGTGCTGAGACAGGACGCGGCCAGCCCAACCAACATGCGTGCTTGCATGCTGTTCCCCCTATGCCCACACCCTCAAGCCCGGTTCGCCGGGCGTTGTTTTAACGCGAAGCCTTTCCTGAAACTGCCCCGCTTGCAACCTTTGCGGCCGTCTCCCGTATGGTTACAGCAGCGCACAGAGACACAAGATAGCACTGTCGTTATCGCTCCCTGGATCAACCTCTGTAGCCACAGGGGATAGGAGTCTGCTATGAATCAATATCTCGCTCTACCCTTGACTGCGGCCCTTCTGTTATTGTGCAGTTGTGCGCCGGTACGACTGCAAGGATCGGGCAATGTTGTCTCAGAAACCAGAGATGTGAGCGGCTTCGAGCGGGTGGAAGTCTGCTGCGGCATGCACCTGGTCTTGATCCAGGGCGACCAAGATCAATTGACGCTCGAAGGTGAGGACAATATTCTGCGGGAAATCGAAACATTTGTGCGTGGCGAAACGCTGATCGTGCGCTACCGTTCGACTACACTGTTCCCGCTGCGGTTCTTTGACCTGCTTCGTACCAACCGCCCGGTCATGGTTTATCTACAAATGGTGAACGTGCGCGGTGTAGATATCTCTGGGGGCGGCACACTGGAAACCGAGGGGATTGCCAACGAGCGGATCACACTGAATTTTAGTGGCGGCAGTACCAGCGCGATCGGGGAACTTGAAGCAGAGGATGTCGGCGTGAATGCCAGTGGCGGCAGCGAAGTCGAGATTGACCTCATCGCAGTCGACAGCCTGGATATCGATCTGAGCGGCGGCGGTCGCGTGACGATAGGTGCGGGAACCGTGACCGAACAGCGGGTGACGGTCAGTGGCGGCGGCCACTATCTTGCTTCCGGCGTGGAAGGCCAAAGCGCCAACCTGGAAGTGAGTGGCGGCAGTGTGGCGGAAGTCTGGGTGATGGAATCACTGGACGTAGAGGCGAGCGGCGGCAGCCATGTCGAGTACATTGGCAATCCATCCATTGACCAGGAACTCTCCGGCGGCAGCGAAGTGAATCGGGGGAGCCGTTAGCGGCGACTGCCAATCCAGAGGCCGCCCGTGACGCCGCTCACGCCCGGCGCGGCTGGGCCGGGGTTAAGACAAAGTCCCCAGGGTTGAGGATGTGTGCCGGGTCCCAGCGCCCCTTCAACCCCTCCATCAAATCGCCTGCGCTGGGCCGGTAGCCCCACGGGTCCAGCGCATCGCGCCATGCGGCGGGCATCTGCATAGCGGCGGCATACCCCTCCAACGCGTGCGCGGCCTGGCGCAGCGCGTCCAGCCAGGCCGCGGCGGCCTCTCCCTCCCGCGCTGTACAGGCCGCATAGGCCAGATGGTTGCCCGCATCCCAACACCAGACACTTTGATGGCGCACATCGGCAGGCAGGTGTGCCCAGTACGCCTGTAACCGGTCTGGCGGCAGCCCTACGCGTACCAGCAGCGCGTCGGCGTGGGCGCTGAAGAAGTCCACCCACCCCTGGGTGGCGTTGCCGTCTATCTCTGTCGCCGCGGGCGCACCTGCTGCACGCAGCGCCGCCTGGATCGTCTCCACCTCCGCCGTGACATCCTCTGCCGGTCCTTCTACCGTCCAGCACAGGGCATGGGAAGTCATCACCACTGCACTGGTCGCCAGCCAGACGGGGGCAGTGGCCGCGGCCCATGCCAACCCCTGCTGCGGGTCATCCACCGGCAGGCTAATGGTGCGCTGCAGGCGCGGCCGCGACAGCAGTTTGATCGTGAGGTCCGCCAGCAGGCCGAGCGTGCCATACGAACCCACAAAGATCTTAGGCAGGTCATACCCGGCGACGTTCTTGACCACAGGCCGCCCGGCGCGGATCGTGCGGCCATCGGCCAGGGCCACGGTGGCGGCGAGCAGCAGGTCGCGCAGCGCGCCGTTGCGCAGCCGTGATGGGGCATGGACATTGGCCGCCACCAGCCCGCCCACCGTAGCTGCAGGCCACGGGCTGACCAGCGCAGCCTGCACCGGCTGATCCGCCAGAAAGGCGTGCAGGTCGGCCAGCGGCGTGCCCGCGCCCACGGTGATATAGAGGTCATCGGGCGCAAAGGCGCGGATGCCGTTGAAGCCCGCGCTGCTGAGCCAGATATCCGCGCCGCGACGGTCGCCCTGGGCCGCGCCGCCGATCCGGACCGTCTTTCCCGCTGCGCTGCACGCGGCCAGCCCGGCGGCAGCCTCGTCCACGCTGGCGGGTGTGAAGGTGTCCCCCGCGGGCAACCTGGGCGCGGCACGTTCCACCGCGGGCAGTGTATCCGGAAAGACCTTGCCGGGGTTGAGCAGGCCCTGGGGGTCAAACAGGGTTTTGATCTCGGTCATGGCGGCCAGTTCCGCGCCGCTGTGCATCATCGGCATGTAGACGCGTTTCTCCATGCCCACCCCATGCTCGCCGGTAATGCTGCCGTCGTATGCCAGGCCCACGCGCACGATCTCCTCGCACGCCTGAAAGACGCGCGCCTTTTCATCCTCGTCGCGGGCGTTGAAGGAGATCGCGGGGTGCAGGTTGCCGTCGCCCGCATGAAAGACATTGCCCAGCGTCAAGCCGTAGCGGTCGGCGATCTGGTTGACCGCGGCCAGCGTATCAGCCAGGCGGCTGCGCGGCACGGTGATATCCACCAGGTAGAAGTCAGGGGCGAGCCGCGCCAGTGTGCCTGCAAAGCTCTTGCGCCCATACCAGATCTGCTGGCGTTCGGCCTCGCTCTGGGCGATGCGTACATCAAAACCGTGATGGGCGGTGAGGATGCCGGCGATCTCCTCCATCTGGGCGTCCAGGCTTTCAGGGTAGCCGTCTACCTCCACAATCAACACGGCCCCGGCATGGATGGGCAGGCCGACCGGTGCGTACGCTTCGACGATCCGCATCCCGCGCTGATCCATCATCTCCAGCGTGGCAGGCACTAGCCCGGCGGCGATGATGGCGGAAACGGCATGGCCCGCCGCTTCTTCGCTCTCAAAGGCGACCATCAGCGTCTTGACGCCGGGCGGGTTGCGGATCAGCCGCAGGTCGGCGTGCGTGATGATCCCCAGCGTGCCCTCGCTGCCCACCAGCAGCCCGCAAAAGTCGAGTTCGGGGATATCCAGGGCGCGACCGCCGACACGCACGGCGCGGCCATCAGCCAGCACCACGTCCAGCCCGGTGACGTAATTGGTGGTGACGCCATATTTGAAACAGTGGGGGCCGCCTGCGTTTTCGCCCAGGTTCCCGCCAATCAAGGCCGATCGCCCGCTGGACGGGTCGGGCGGATAGTACAGCCCCGACTGTTTGACCAGCGTATCCAGAACCAGGTTCACCACGCCCACCTCGACACGCGCCCGGCGTCCCTGGGTATCCAGTTCCACGATGCGGTTCATGCGTGCAAACGAGATGACAATCCCGCCCTGCGCGGCGACCGCGCCGCCGGAAAGCCCGGTCCCTGCGCCGCGCGCCACCAGCGGCGTCTGCGTCTGGGCGGCCCACTGCACCAATCGCTGCACATCTGCGCGGCTATTGGGGAAGAAAACGGCATCGGGTCGGCCCCGGTCATAGCCCGCGTCCACCTCATAGGTGATCAGTTCGGCGGGGTCCATCGCCAACTGGCGCTTGTCAAAGATCCGGGCCAGGCTGCCTATGTCCGGTGGTGTTGTTCGGTGTGGAGATGTCGCGATGCTCATACGGAAACCCCTGCCTTGCCATCGGCTACAGCGTAGGAACGGTCCAACAATTCGACCAGGTGCAGGACTTCGGCGCGCAGCCCTGCCTGGCGCACGCCGTACAGCAGTTGCATGTGACAGCCGGTATTGGTCACGACCACCACCTGCGCCTGCGTCCCGATCACATCGGCCATCTTGGCATCCAGCACCGCGCCTGCCGTGGCGGGCTGGAGGATGTTGTAGACACCCGCGCTGCCGCAGCACATCTCCGGCTGGCGCAGTTCCACCAGTTCCACGCCGGGGATGGCCTGGATCAACTGGCGCGGCGGGCCGACGACCCGCTGGCCGTGACGCAGATGGCAGGAATCGGCATAGGTGACGCGCAGGTCAAGCCTCCCCGTGGGCGGCTGGTGCAGGTGTTCCGCCAGGAATTCGCTGATGTCACGCAGTTTGCTCACGAAGGTTTTGGCCCGTTCGGCATAGATCGGGTCGTCGGCCAGCAGGTGATCCACCTGTTTGAGCGTCGCGCCGCAGCCGCCCGCGTTGCTGATGATGGCCGTATAGTCCCGCTTGAGGCAGGCGTTGACATTGCGCCGTGCCAACTCGCGCGCCAGATCATCGTCGCCCAGATGCAGTTGCGCCGCGCCGCAGCAGGTCTGCCCTGCGGGAAAATGCACCTCATAGCCGTTACGCTGCAAGACGCGCACCGTGGCCGCGTTGACGCCCGCCAGGAAGGCATCCTGCACACAGCCATAGAGTAGGGCGACCTCGCCGCGCTTGCGCCCCACTGCGGGCGCGGGACGGCTGTAATCCGGATAGGTCGCGGGCAGCGGCGGCAGCAGCCCGTCCATCACGCGCAGCCGTGAGGGGAGGAAGCGCGAGCCGCGCACCAGACGCTGCAGCCCGCTCACCTGATAGAGCCGCAGGGCGCGCGCCAGCCCGCGCAGCCGGTGGGTGTGGGGCATCAACTGGCGCAGGCCGAACCAACTGGCCAACCGCCCTACCGGGCCGGGCCTGGCCTCTGCGGCTAGTGTGGTGCGCGCCGCTTCGATCAACGCGCCATACTGTACGCCGGACGGGCAGGCTGTTTCACAGGCGCGACAGGCCAGACAGAGGTCCATGTGTTCTTGAAAACTGCCTTCCAACTCGATGCGGCCATCGGCGGCGGCTTGGATCAGGGCGATGCGCCCGCGCGGGCTGTCCATCTCGGTGTGAAAGACCGCATAGGTCGGGCAGGCGGAGAGGCAGAGGCCGCAGTGGATACATTGCGACAGCAGGTCGCGCACATGCGGGTCATGCAGGCCGCGCGGCGTAGCGGCAGTCGTTGTCTGGGCAGCAGGCAGTGTGGTCATAAAGGATGCAGGCTCGTGGTATCGGGCATGAGGGTCTGGCGAATCATCGTCCGCCATGGCAGCATGATGTACAGACAACGATACCACAGCCTGCGGGAAGTGTGAAACAGTCGAGAAGGGGTTCTGTTTGGCCTGGCGCGGCGTTCTATGCTACCATGCAGGATAGTCCAGCATCCAAGGAGATACGATTATGCCCAACTGCCCGAACTGCGGCACATGGAACCCCGACGATAAAGATGTCTGCTGGCGCTGCCAGACGGAACTCCCGCGTCCTGCCCCTCCCAAGCCCAAGCGCCAGAATTTTCTGGGGTTTCCGCTTTGGGTCTGGATGGCGTTGTTACTCTTTTTCTTTGCCACAAGTCTCGGACAATGTTTTCTGGCCGGTGTGCCCGCGGCTTGACGCGCGGCCCGTGCGTCGTGCGCTCTCCTCTCCGTGATGGACTTCCGAGCAATTGCAGATGAGCTAGCCGCCTGGCATGACGCGCAACAGCGCGCCCTGCCCTGGCGCAGCGCGCCCGCGGGAATGCGCGACCCGTATGCCGTTTGGGTAAGCGAAATCATGGCGCAGCAGACGCGCATTGATACCGTCGTTGCCTACTACCTGCGCTGGATGGCGCGCTTCCCCACGGTGGAAGACCTGGCCGCTGCCGACCAGCAGGAGGTTCTCAAGTTATGGGAAGGGTTGGGCTACTATGCGCGGGCGCGCAACCTGCACCGCGCTGCCCAGCAAGTGGTGGCCGAACACAACGGCATCATCCCCAACACGCGCGCCGCGCTGCTGCGCCTGCCCGGCATCGGCGCCTATACCGCAGGCGCGATCCTCAGCCTCGCCTACAATCAGCCTGAACCGATCCTGGATGGCAACGTCAAACGGGTGTTGAGCCGTCTGGCCGACATTGACCGGCCCATTGAGGAGGCCGCGACCCTGGCCGATCTGTGGGCATTGGCCCGGCAGATGGTGGAGGCCGCACCGCCAGGCCAGGCCGGTGCGGTCAACGAGGCGTTGATGGAACTGGGGGCGCTGATCTGTGTGCCTGCCACCCCGCGCTGTCTGCTCTGCCCGGTCGCGGATCACTGTCTGGCCGCGGCGCGCGGCACACAACACGAACGCCCCGTCACCACCCCCAAACGCGCCACGCCCCATTATGATGTGGCCGCCGGGGTGATCTGGCAGGGCACGGTGATGGACTCGCCGCTGCTCATCGCCCAGCGACCCCAAAACGGCATGTTGGGTGGTCTGTGGGAGTTCCCCGGCGGCAAGCTCGAAGCGGACGATGCCAGCCTGGAGGCCTGTCTGCAGCGCGAGATTGCAGAGGAGTTGGCGATTGGGATCGCGGTTGGCGACCGGGTGACGACGGTGCGCCATGCCTACACCCATTTTCGCATCACGCTGCATGTCTTTCACGCCACACATGTCAGCGGCGACCCGCAGCCGATTGGCTGTGCCGACTGGCGATGGGTCACGCTGGACGACCTCGACCAGTATCCGTTCCCTGTCACGGATCAAAAGGTGATCGCAGCCCTGAGGGGTGCTCAAGGGGAGTAGGGAGATAGGGAGTAGGCAGATAGGGAGTAGGGGTAGAAGCGACCATTCTCCACTCCTAAGCCCGCTTGAGCGGGCGTTGTTGTTTAGCCCAGCAGCTTTAGCGCCGGGCCACAGGGATGGGTTCCCTCACCAGGCGGACATGTCGGGCTGCAAGCCCGACCTGCGGATACGGCTTCTACCTCTACTGCCTACTGCCCACCTGCCTATCTGCCCCCTACTCCCTACCTCCCTATCTTCCTACTCCCTTCCAAACGCAAACACCGCCAGCGGGGTATAGATCGAACCACCGGGGCGCAGTTCGCTCTGAAAGTAGACCAGACGATCCACGGTGAATGCGATATCCGGCGGCTGTGCGTCCGCCATCAGCGCGGCCAGGGCACGGCCCGTCTGTTGCAGCGCAGGTCGCGCCGCATTGCGCTGGGCGCGCGCCAGCGTCAGGTGCGGTGAAAAGGGCCGTTCTTCTGCCGCAAAGCCGATCTGCTGCACAAGCGTTTCCACCTCGGCCTGGATCTGGCCCAACTCAGCCAGGTCACCGGCGATGCCCTGCCAGAGCACGCGCGGGGCGCGGCAGTTGGGGAAGCATCCCAACCCGGCCAGCCGCAGCGAGAAGGGTGACCAGCGAGAGGCCGCAGCGCGCAGCCCTTTGATCAGCGCGTCCCGCTGGGCACGGTTCGTGTCCCCCAAAAAGCGCAGCGTCAGATGGATATTCTCCACCGGACTCCAGCGCAGGGTGGCGATGCGCTGCGCTGCGAGATGGTCTTGCACGCGCGCTTGCTGGTCGGCCAGGACAGCCTTAACCGCTGGGGGGAGTTCCAGGGCGACAAAGGTTCTTAGGTCAGTATCGGCGGCGGTCATAATAGTAGGGGCCGGGCAAGCGGTCGCGCGCGGCTTGGGATCGCATGTAGATGACGCTGGTGACCAGGCCCAAGATGCCCAGCCCGCTGGCGCTGAGGAAGATCAAACAGAGCAGCATCACCATCAAGTTCTGGCTGGTGGGCGCAAGCAGGCTTTCGGCCTTGAAGACAGACGGGGGCGTGGGTGTGGGCCAGGGGGTAAAGACAGGGAGCACCCCGGCTTCCGGCGTGGGTGTGGCCGTGACGACTACATACAGCGGTGTGGGCGATTCCGCTAGAGCAATATCCGGCTGCCCGGTGTCCAGGCCTTCGGTTTCAGGGATCGTGTCTCCGGGTATCGTGTCACTTGGGCCGGTTGCCAGCGGGCTTTCCTGGATAGGCGTTGCCGTTTCGGGCAGCACTATGGTGGGCGTGGGCGTCTCTGTCGCCAGGGCAAGCGGGTCAATCTGCGGCGCGCCCCCGATCAGCGAACCGGGCGGCTGCGGGGTCGGCGTGGGCGATGCAAATGGATCGACGGTGGGCGTGAGAAAGATATCGGCGGCGTTGGCATCGGGCAGTTGGCTCCCTGGCGCGGTCAGTGGCGACGTGAACTGATCCTGTTGATCAAAGGGCGTCGGGGTGGGCGTAGGCAGGCCCAAGGGGCTGGCAAAAGGGTCTTGCGGCACCGCTGGCGTGGGGGTGGGCATGTCGGGCATCATCTGCCCGGGCACTGCCAGCGTGGGGGCCGGGGTGACGCCCGGCTGCACCTGAAGCAGAATCGGGGTCGGCGTCACGTCCCCCACCACGTCGAGCGCGGGCGGCGCCAGGCCCAGGCCATAGCCGCAGAGATCGAATTGCTCGCCGGGCGTGTCGTCGGCAGTGACCTCGCGCAGCCGGAAGCAGTAGCGCACGCCATGCTGCAAAGCGGTCACATTGAAACTGTATGTGGCGCTTTGATCCGGGCCGCCCGTAGCAATGCGCGACCCAATTGGATGGAAGGCCGTATCCGGCTCGCTCTCCAACTTGCACAGGATTTCAAACCCCGACACGTTGAACTCACGGATGGTCGCCCACTCCAGCAGGACAGACGTCTCGGTGGACGTGGCGCGAAAGTACGCCAGTTCAATCGCAGCCCAGGCGCGCCCCGCGGTGATCAACAGCAGCAAGACCGCTGCGACCGACACTGCCAGCGGCCTGAGTCGTGGGGGGTGCGGTTTCGATTCACATGCGGCCCAGCGCCGCAGCCAGTCCATTCTCACCCGGTCTTCACTCTCCGGCTTATGCACGCCGCCGCCATGGATTCAGCGACGTCCGCCCAAATGTACTCACGATTCTATCATGGGCCTGGACGAATTCGCGTAACAACAACCGGCTTATTGCACAGCGTCCCCCCAACGCAACCTTGACGGCGCTAGTCATTCTCCTCATCCGTATCATTCTTCACCGGATGCAAGGCAGCCAGGAGGGTGCGTAGCTCTGCTATGCAGTGATCGTTCAGCCCGCTGTTATACCAGAGCCGCAACTCCTGGGTCAACTGGTCGGTCTGGTGAGCAGGCGTGTGTGGTGTCGGGTTGGTCTGTGCGGGCTGGCGGCGGGCGCGATAGGCATCGATCTCTTTGGGATGCGGCCCCCAGTGGGCCTGGATCTGCCACTGGTCGTCGAAGATCAACAGCCGTGGCAGCGCGGCGTCAGCCAGGAAATTGCCGGCCTGGGCCTCACCCGTCAGCGCGGCCAGGAGATCGGCGGCCTCCGCCTCTCGCACCACGCGCAGATCCAGCCGCGGCGATTGCTCGGCCACATGCGCGATCACCGGCAGCACAACCAGGGTGCTTGGGCTGTCGTCACTGACCACGGCGAGCAGGCGCGTGCGCCGGGGATAGGCGACAAAGAAACTCAGATCGTCCGGCGGAATACGGACCTCCCGCAGTCGGGTCTCCAGAAGGCTCCGGCTTTGGGGGACAAGCACAAGGTACTCTGCAAAGGTGGGTAGACGCTGGTAGATCACAGACTTGCCGCCGGTGTGATCGCCCATGCGGTCGTCGGGGTCCTGCACATTGGGCTGCATGGCGAGTTCACTCTCCAATGCGTGGGTGGGACGGCAAGATGAACATCGCTAGAAGCTGCATCACTGATCCTATTTTAGCATAGGTGTGCCGGATTCCAGGTACACGCCGCAATAAAGCCGGTGATAAGACCGTGGAATTCGGGCCAACTGGTGTACAATAGGGATACGTAAGGGATACATATCGTGTGGAACCGACCGGTCTCCCGGCAATGCAGATCCACTTTTTGGCGACTGGATTGTAGACTCAAACGCGTATGAGCCACACACCCACATCCGGCATTTGGCGCATCCCGCTGCTCCAGGGGCTGATCATCGGGGCGGCGTTTGTCGTCATCATTGCCGGGATGCGCGCCGCTGCACCCTTTCTCAGTCCATTACTGCTGGCGCTGTTTCTGGCGATGCTGCTCTACCCTGCCTATCGCTGGCTGCTCGACCGCGGGATGCCCACCTGGGTGACCGTCACGATCATGGTCTTGGGCATTCTGCTGGTAGGCGGCGGGCTGCTGGCGCTGCTTTGGATTTCACTGTCGCAACTGAGTAACAACCTCTTTCTCTATGCCAACCGTCTGGTCATCCTGCGTATCCGGCTGGTCGAATGGCTGGCGGGCTTTGATATTGACGCCACGACCTTGTTAAGCGATCAATTGCTCAGCCGCCAGATGATTATCAACAGCACCGCCCGCCTGCTCACCACCCTGGGGTCGCTCATCTCGATGGGGTTTTTTGTGGTCGTCGCCACCATCTTTTTGCTGCTCCAGGCGACGCACCTGGCCAACCGGCTGGAGATGGAGTTGGGGCCTAATAGCCGCATCCGGATGCAGACGCTGCAGATCGCGCAGCGCGTGGCACAGTTCTTCGCCATCCGGGTGCGCGTCAACCTGATCGTCGCCACGGGCATCGCCCTGTGGCTGTTTGCGTTGGATGTAGACCTGTGGGTGTTGTGGGGGATTCTGGCCTTCTTCCTGAGCTTTATCATGTATGTCGGGCTGGCGATTGCCGCCATTCCGCCGACACTGCTGGCATTGGCCGAATCGGGGTTCTTGTGGGGAGTGTTGGTGGTGGTGGGCGTGATCGTGATCAACGTCTTTGTCGAGAACGTAGTCGCGCCCGCTATGATGGGCCAGGGGCTGAATATCGCGCCGGTGGTGGCGCTGGCTTCGCTGATCTTCTGGGCCTGGGTCTTGGGGCCGCTGGGGTTTATCCTGGCGATCCCGCTGACTGTGGTGGTCGTGATGATCTTAGCCAGCCATCCGGATACCCACTGGCTCACCGTCTTTCTGACCATGAACACGCGCCCGCTCCCGCCAATGC
>CAZYQJ010000089.1:0-12097 GCA_964649925.1 uncultured Litorilinea sp. | reverse complement strand
CCATCCCCTGCTGCAGACGCCGTCGCTCGACCGGCTGGCGCGCGGCGGCGTCAACTTCACCCATGCCTTTACCCCCATCCCCGTCTGCACCCCGGCGCGCGCCAGTTTGCTGACCGGCGCATGGCCCGCCCGGCATGGCCTCATCGCCAACGCCGATACCGAGGTCCATCCCCCCGACCGGCTGGACCTGCCGACCCTCAGCGGGCTGCTGCATGACGCGGGCTATTACGTGGGCCATGTGGGCAAATGGCATGTGCTTAAACATCGCGGCCCCACCGAGTTTGGCGCAGATGACTACATCCCGGATCATGCCTACCGCGCCTGGCGCAGCGCCCAGGGGCTGCCCTCCGCACCGCGCACCAACGGCTACTTTGGCGAGGTGGATGCGGCCATCACCCCGGATCAGTCGCCCCTGGCCTGGGGTGCAGACCAGACCATCGGCCTGCTGCGCCGCGCCGCCCAAGGCGACCGTCCCTTTTTTATCCGCTGGGACACCAACGAGCCGCACCTGCCCAACGTCGTGCCTGAACCCTATGCCTCGCTCTACCCGCCCAACACCATCCCCCCCTGGCCCTCCTTCCCCGACCCGCTGGAAGACAAGCCCTTTATTCAACGCCAGCAGCGGCGCACCTGGGGCATCGAAGACTGGACCTGGGATGCCTGGTCACCCATCGTCGGGCGTTACTTGGGCGAAGTCTCGCTGATCGACGCCCAAGTTGGGCGCATCCTCGACACGTTGGACCGGCTGGGGCTGGCCGATCATACGATTGTCGTCTACACGGCAGACCACGGCGATCTCTGCGGCGGCCACGGGCTGATCGACAAGCATTATGTCATGTACGACGACCTGGTGCGCGTCCCCTTCCTCATGCGCTGGCCGAACGTACTCCCTGCGGGCGCGGTGTGTAATGCCTTTGTCTGCTCCGCACTGGATCTGGCCTACACCCTCTGCGCCGCGGCAGGCGTCACCCCGCCGCCCACCTTTGTAGGGCTAGACCTGCGCGACCAGCTACACCAGCCTGCGCGCCAGGATATCTTCGCCGTCTATTACGGCAACCAGATGGGTCTCTACAGCCAGCGCATGGTACGTGACCGGCGTTGGAAGTACGTCTGGAACGCCACTGCCGAAGATGAACTCTATGACCTGGCACACGACCCCGGCGAGATCACCAACCTGGCCGCGCACCCTGGCTGCGGCTCAGAGCGGCAGCGGCTGCGCCTTCGCCTGCTGGATTGGATGGAACAGACGCAGGATCAACTGCTCAACACATGGACTCGTCGCCGCCTCACCGCGGCAGATAGCTAGGAGACAGTCACATGATACGCGAATTGATCGCCCCTGCCCCCAATCAACTGGCATGGCGCGAGGTCAACCTGCCCCCGCTTCAGCCGGATCAAATCCGTGTGCGCTCGCTCTATGGCGCGGCCAAACATGGCACTGAGATGGCGTTATTCAAAGGCTATGCCGCTGCACGCGGCGGCTATGACAACACGCTGCGCCTGCACCGCCAAGAGCTTCCCGGCGTCAACTACCCGGTGGCGCTCGGCAATATCATTATCGGCGAAGTCGTGGAAGTGGGCAGCGAGGTCACTGCCCATGCGCCCGGCGACCTCGTCTTTCGATATGCCCCGTTCCGCCAGGAGCATGTCTGGCCGCAGACCGTGCGGCGTCTGCCGCCCGGCGTCCCATGGCAGGCTGCCGTCTGTCTGGACCCCGCAGACTTTGCGCTGGGCGCGGTGCGCGATGGCCATGTACGCATCGGCGATGCCGTGGCCGTCTTTGGCATGGGCGCGATTGGCCTGCTGGTCGTCCAGTTGGCACGCCTGGCGGGCGCGCATCCCGTCATCGCCATTGACCCGCTGGCCGAGCGGCTCGACCTGGCCCGCTCATGTGGCGCAGACCACGCCCTCGACCCCAACGCCTGCGATGTGGGGCTGGAGATCAAAATGCTGACCGACCGCCGCGGGGCCGATGTCTGCATCGACTACAGCGGCAGCCACCACGCCTTGCAGGCCGCGCTGCGCGGGATCGCCTATCTGGGGACCGTGGTAGCAGGGGCATGGCCGGGCGCGTATCCGGCAGGGCTAGACCTCGGCGCGGAGGCGCACATGAACCGCCCGCGCATTGTCTTCTCGCGTGCATGCAGCGAACCCAACCCCGACTACCCCAACTGGGATGAAGGGCGCATCTTTGACGTGGTGTGGCGGCTGTTGGCGCGCGGCGATCTGCAAACCGAAGCCATTGTCCAACCCATCGTGGATTTCGACGACCTAATCGACGTCTATCCGCGTATCGCAACGCATCCACAAGAGATCATCAAACTTGGCGTGCGCTTTCCCGCAGGCTGATGAGGAATGCAGCGCGCAGACCTAGCTAGAATAAGGAGTCACGACCATGAAACTCGGTGCAAACTCTGTCCTCTTCGGCGGCTACGATTTGGAAACTGCCTTCAAGTACATTGCCCTCTCCGGCTATGATGGGATCGAAGTGTCAGCCATCGACGGCATGAGCGAACATCTCGTCCTGGATCGCTGGCGTGAGATCGCGCCGCAGGTCAAGCAACTGGCGCAGCGCTACAACCTGGAATTGCTGGCGATGGAGCAGCCCTCGCGTGACCCGGCCAAGATGGAACAGGCCATGCAGGCCGCGGTCGAGATCGGCATCCCGATCATCAACTGCGGGCCGGGCGGCAAATCCAATGAGCCAGGCAGCCTCGAGCAGACGATTGATGAGTTGGGCAAACTGGTGCAGATGGCCGAACGCTACGGGGTGACCCTCTGCGTCAAGGCGCACGTCGGCCACTCGGTCTACAACACGCCTACCACCCTCAAGGTGATGGAAGCCATCTCGTCGCCCAACTTCGGCATTGATATGGACCCGTCGCACATCTACCGGGCCAACGAAAACCCGGTCGAGGCCATCGCCGCGGTGATCTCGCGCGTCAAGCATGTGCATATTCGTGACTGCAAGGGGCGGCAGCAGGGGCCGGGCAAGCCGGAAATGCAGGCCAATGGCCGAGGCGATATTGACCTGGTGGGCTATGTGCGCGTGCTGCATGAGAACGGTTACACCGGCCCGCTTGACCTGGAGATCATCGGGGCCAAGGAGTACAGCGTCGAGCAGTGCTGCATCATCGCCGCTGAATCGCGCGGCCACATGCAGGCTTGTCTCCAGGCGTGCGGCGCACGGTGAACTAGACGCGTGGCCGCCGCACGGGTGTAGCCGAACCGGCGCGAGGATATGCATGCCAGGCTGCAAACCTAACGCACAACTCATAGGCTTACAGCCCGACATCGGCGGCCTACACAGCGCAGAAAAGACGACCGGCGCATACGAGGTGCCGGTCGTCTTTTCTGCAAGGTAGATATGGTTTTCCAGCCACGGACATGCGTATGACGTGCTACCCGCGCTGTGCGATCCCCTCCACAAACCAGCGCGTGATCTCCTGAGGCCGGGTGATCGCGCCGCCGACCACTGCGGCCGTTGCGCCCGCATCCAGCGCCGCCGCCACTTGATCCGGCAGCCGGTAACGCCCCTCGGCCAGCACAGGGATCTGCACCTGCCGCGCCAGCGCGGCCACCAATGCCACATCAGGCTCGCGCTGTTGCGGGCTGTACTCCGTATAGCCCGACATCGTGGTCGAAACCATATCCGCGCCCGCGGCTTCGGCGGCAATCCCTTCTTCTAGCGTCGAGATATCCGCCAGCACCAAACAGCCGGTTTGGGCGTGGATGGCCTCAATGAACCCCGCCAGCGTCCCCGGCTGTGGACGGGCTCGGTCCGTCGCATCGATTGCAATCACCGCCGCGCCCGCCTCCGCCACTGCCAGCGCATGGCGCAGCGTCGGCGTGATATAGACCGGATACCCCGGCACATCCTCTTTGTACAGCCCGATCACCGGCAGCGATACCGCCGCACAGATGGCGCGCACATCGTCCGGCCCATTAGCGCGGATGGCCGCGGCCCCCCCCTGCTGCGCCGCGACCGCCATGCGCGCCATGATCTCCGCGCCGTGCAGCGGTTCATGCGCCAACGCCTGGCAGGAGACAATCAGCCGCCCGCGCACCTGCGCCACAAACTGCGCCAACTGGCGCGCCAGTTCATCGCGGCCCGTCCTATCAGCCGCCATGTGGCCCTTCCTTCTCACCTGTGCCGCCGGTCCGCGGCCAGATGCCGCGCAAGAATTCGACGGCAGCGGGAGCCTCGCTCGCCAGGTCCTGCCAGCGGCATTCCACTGAGATCCCCCCCCAGCCGCCGTTGTCGCCGTAGCCAATCGCCGTCAACTCCTGTGCAAACGCCGGGTATGGATAGCGGCCCGTGCCTGGAGCCAGCCGGTCTGTGTCCGCTACATGGATATGCGCCAGCCAGGGGCCATTGGCCGAAATGTGCGATAGTGGTTCGCCATCCTCCTGCATGTGGTAGAAGTCAGCCAGCACGCGGATCGAAGGCCGGTTCACGCGCTGCGCCAGACGCACCGACTCCGGCACATCGTTGAGGATGTTCGATTCCTTGCGGTTGAGCGGCTCGATCACGACCGTGATATCGCGCGGCTCGGCCTCGTCCGCCACCAGGTTCAGAAAACGGACAAGTTGGTCCTCGGCCTGGCTGCGGTCAAAGCCATCTGGCACGTTGCGCGCGCCCCCGCTGCCAAAGACGACGCGATCCGCGCCCACCGCCTGCACGCGGCGCAGCGCAGCCGCGACATAGCGTTCCACGCGCGGCCAGTCCACCTCCGGCCCTACCACCTTGAGATCGCGCGGCAGAAACACGTTGAATACCTGGATCGGCAGCGGCGCGGCACGATATACGGCCAGAATCGGCGCAAAGACATCTTCATCCGCTTCCGGCTTCAGCGACACCACCGTACATTCCAGGTAGTCAAACCCGGCGGCGTGCGCTGCTTCCGCCTGCTCAATCGGACAGCAACAGCCCAATCGAATCATGATCGGTCACTCCTGTCTATTGGCTGCCCGCCCAAACAGGACGGGCTTCAGGCAGATGGGCTTGGTCCAGACAACGCCGCAGCGCAGCCGCAGCCACGCGCATCCCCTCCGGGCCGCTGTACCCGCTGGAGTGACCCGCCACGGCCAGATGCGGTTCCAAGGCGATAAATCCCTGGTAGCCCGCCTGTGCCAGGTGTTCCAGCAACGCCACCACCTGCCCATCCCCCTCTCCCGCAGGAAGGATCGCGCCGGTGGCCGCGTCCAGGTCCTTGACATGCACATGGCCGATGCGATGCCCCAACTTGTCCCAACCATCCGTTACAGGCGACCGTTCGCCCACCTGCACAAAGTTGGCAGGATCCCACGCAAAACGCAGATGAGGCGATGCCACCGCGTCCATCAACGCCGCGCAGCGTGCGATGGTATCGCCCACGATCCCTTTTTCATTCTCCAACAGGAGCGTAATATCCGCGTCTGCGGCCATATCTGCCATGTGCGCCAGCCGCGCCGCTGCCTCCGCCAGCGCATCGTCGGGAGATCCGTCCGGGTAGAAGGAAAAGACGCGCACACGCTTCACGTCGAGCGCATGGGCGATCTCAAAGATGCGGCGCAGATTGTCCAGTTCCACGGCCTCAGCCTGGCTCAAAGGCGACTTGCCGACCGGGCTGCCGATGGCACTGACCGCAATGGCAACGTCTACACACTGGTCATGCAGCCGCGCAACCTCGGCATCGCTCAGATCGATCACGTTTTTCCCCCACACGCCGCGCAATTCCAGCCAGCCGATCTCCAGTTCACGCAGCAGCGCCAGTTGCGCCGCCAGATCATCGGCGATTTCGTCGCCGAATGCACTTAGATAGATGCTTGCAGATGTCATGGCACTCCCTTCTTGTCTGTGATGCCTTCGGGGCAATGCGGGTAAGATGGATCAGACAGCAGGTGTCTGGGTCGAGCGCTCACGGCGCAGCGTGCGACGTTCCAGCACCAGGGCGCGCACGGCAAGCGACAGCGCCACAATAATCAACCCGATCATCAAAATAAAGGTGTCGTGGAACCCATTCAATTGTGCGCCCGCAGGCGCTTGTATGGTCTCGCCTGCCACGTTAACACCGCTGTGCGCGGCCACACGCACCGCCCAGAACGCCCCCATGATCGCCACGCCGACCACCTGGCCCATCGTGCGCGTGATGGCAAGCAGCCCAGAAGCGACGCCCAGGTTTTCACGCGGCGCAGCCCCCATTACGGCGCTGTTGTTGGGGGATTGAAACGTCCCCAGGCCGACGCCGATCGGCAAGAAACGCAGCACATAGCCCAGGGTGCTTGTTTCAAGGTGCAAGGTGCTGGCGCTGTAGAACCCAAACGCGGCAATGATCAGGCCGATGACCGTGATCGGTCGCGAGCCATAACGATCCGACAGCACTCCGGCGATCGGGGCCATGACGCCCAGGCCGCTCGGCACGACAGCCATCATCAGCCCCACGGTCCGCACATCATAGTGCATCACACCCTGGAGCAAAAAGGGAACCAGCAGTGTCGACCCAGAGATGGCGATAAAGACCAAGAATCCGGTTGCCAGATTGGTGCTGAACTGGATATTACGGAACATCGCCAGGTTGATCATGGGGAAGAGCGCGCGGCGTTCGACCGAGATAAAGACGGCCAGCATCACCAACCAAAGCGCAAACAACCCCAAGATCAATGGCTGGCGGTATCCAATCTCCTGCCCAATCGTCAGCGCCAGCAACAGCCCCATCAGGCTGGCAAAGAGCGAAATCGCCCCCGCATAGTCAAACTGCTGGCGCATCGAGGGCCGGATATCAGGCAGATTGCGCAGCCCGATCAGGATCCCTACCAGCCCAACGGGCAGGTTGACCAGGAAGATCCAATGCCAGGAGAAGGCGTCGATCAGCAGCCCGCCGACGGTGGGGCCGGTCACAATGCCAATGCTCACGATAGCGCCGCTGATGCCCAGGGCGCGCCCGCGCTCAGTCGGCGGGAAGGACTCGGTCAAGATGGCCGTGCCCAACGCCATCACCATCGCCGCGCCCACGGCTTGCAGCACACGAAACCCGATCAGCGCATAGACGCTCCACGACAGCGCACACAGGACAGACCCTAGCGTAAAGATAGCAAAGCCGCTCAGGTAGATGCGTTTCTTGCCGTGCATGTCCGCCAGCCGCCCCACGCTGAGCATCAGCGTCGTCACCGTGAGCAGATACGAAATTACGACCCATTGGACAATGGCAAAACTCGTCTGAAACGCCTGGGTGAAGGTGGGCAGGGCGACATTGACAATGCTGCCGTCAATCGTCGAGAGAAAGATCCCCATGGCCACTGCGGCCATCACCAACCACTTTCGGCTGTAATCTATCTGCTGGGAGTGCATCCAGTCCTCATCTCAAGCAACGTGTGGATTATATGGTAAGCCTATCAACCGCCCCCTGTGGCTAGGCGCGTTGGCTGTTCCCGCTACGTGTTGGGGGTCAAGGTGGCGCGATAGCGTGCCGCCTCTTCCACGGCTGGCCGCGACCAGGGCATCGAATGATAGACGCCTTCGCGCCACATCGTCATCTGGTCGTCATAGTGGTCGGAGAGCGGATGGCCAGACTGACCTGACGTGATCACGCTCTGCGCCCGATCCCATACCCCTACCTCAAAGATCTGCCGGTAGCTGGCTGTTACCTGCACCAATCCAAGCGGCAGCGTGGGCGGGATATAGGCCTGGTTGGGGGTTGTGCCGTCGCCGCCGACCGGGAACGGGCCGCGGTTAAAGGTCGATCGGAAGAGCCGCACACTGCCCATCGGGTGGGTATAGCGCACCTGGTGGGCACGCCCCCACGCCCAACGCCGGGCGTTGTCGCCGAACTCAGCGCGCAGACGCTTGACCGCTTCCGCCAACGCCGCGGTCAGCACCTCGTCCCGGCTGCGCGGCGCACCGCTGGCCGCGTCGGCAAACCAGGCCGACCCCTGCGGATCAGCCACCAGTTCCAGCAGGCGCGTCTGGGCGCGCAGCAGAAAGCCGTTGATCAGAAACAGCGGGCTGCTGCTGATCCCATAGTACGGATCGCGCAGATCGCCCAGCTTTTTGCCAAAGACCTCTTCCATGAGACAGATCAGCGCATAGTGGAAGATGATTGCCGCCGTACTCTCTGAGTCCATGCGGTAGTTCCACTGGCGCAGGTAGGTGATGGCGACCTTCATCCACGAATCGTCGCTTTGCAGTTGCGCGAAATAGGGGGCCAGCGCCGCCGCGTACTTGCTCGTCGTGTCCAGCTGCATCTCCTCCATATCGCGCAGGCTGAAACGCTCCCGCTGCGTCAGCATCTCCTCTAGACGCGCGGCGCGCCAGCCGGGCAGGTACTCAATCCCCATAAAATGAGGGTAATCGTCGCCCACGATCTTGTTGTTGGCCGTGACGACCAGTCCCGACGGCGGGTTATAGAGGCGCGGCAGTTCCGCCATAGGGATCATCCCCTGCCAGTCATTGGCAGCCTCCCAGCCCGGCGCGGGGACGAGTCCCAAATTTTGGCCGCGCCGCGGGATCGCGCCGATCAGCAGCATGCCGATGTTGCCCTCGCCGTCGGCATAGACCGCAGTCTGGGCGGGCGCGGCCCAATCGGCCAGTGCGTCCTGGAATTCCGCCCAGTTGCGTGCCTGGTTAAGTTTGAGCACCGCGCGTACCGTCTGCCCTGGCGCATGGCCGACCCATTTCAGCGCCAGCGGGATCGGCGTGTTCGACTGCGGCGTCAGGTGCGAGATCAGCGGCCCATGCCGTGTGATGACCACGCGCTCCACATGCGGGTCGCGCCGCCGCACCTGGATCGTTTCCTCGACCACCTGGGCGGCTTCCCACGCTTCGCCATAGGCAAAGAGGTCGGGGTTGTCGGGGTGCGCCTTCTCGATAAAGAGGTCTTGCACATCCGAATAGGCATTGGTAAAGCCCCAGGCAATGTGCGCGTTGTGGCCGATGATCACGCCCGGTGCGCCCGCAAATGACACGCCGCTGACCTCAAAGTCTGGGCAGGAAAGATGGTTCTCAAACCACACACCCGGCATCTGCAGCGCCAGGTGCGGGTCGTTGCAGAGAAAGGCGCGCCGCGTCGTCGTGTGCTTGGGAGCCACAGCCCAGGCATTACTGCCGCGCCCTTCCACCGGATGCCCCAGCCACGGCTTGACCTTCTCATACTCGTTGAGCAGCAGGCCAGCGGTCGAGAGCAGCCGCGTCACCTCGTCGCTGCCCACAGCCTCAGCAATGATTGGGTTGTTGGCCGGGTAGTCGGGTTCCAGATCGGCAGCGCGGATCGGGCCAAGCCGCTCCTGCAGCCGCAGCCGTGTCAGTTCGCTTTCCCAGTTGACACTCAGCCCCCACGCCATCACCTTGGCGTGCGCGATCACGTCTTCAGGCTGCCACGCATCCGGCACCACGCGCAGCAGGTTGAACTCAGCGCCCAACCGGCCCGGTTGGGCCTCGATAAAGGCGTTGACCCCCTCGCAGTACCACGCAAGCACCTGGCGCGTCTCTGTGTCCAGCTCTGCCAGTTCCGCCTGAGCTGCGCGCCGAAAACCGACGATGCGGCTAAAACGATCCACATCCAGCGCCGATTCGCCATAGACTTCGGCCAGCGTGCCGCGTGCAATGCGCCGGTTTTGCTCCATCTGCCACAGACGGTCTAGCGCATGCACATACCCCTGAGCGCGGAACAGATCGGCTCGTGTCTGGGCATACAGGTGAGGAATGCCGTGCCGGTCGCGCAAGACCTCCACCGGCTGATCCAGGCATGGCAGCACCACTGTTCCACCGAACTTGGGCGTGGGCCGCTGCACCATCCACCAATAGATGTAAAGGAGAAATCCGCCTGCCAACAATACAATGGCGACCACAACCGCAACCAGGATAATCAGAATATTGGATAGCATAGCTAGAATGATCTATCTGGCATGAGTGGCTCACAGGGAATGTCTAGACTTGGAACTCACTCATTTATAACACACTGCCGAACGTGGTGTAGAATCAGAGCCATCGAGACTGCCGCCCGCCCCGACATGGGGCCAATCGCGCCGTATCAGAGCCTATATGCCTGCATCACCTTTGACCATCGGCATCACTACACTTCACGGGGACAGTGGCTGGCTGGAGCGCAACACGCGCCACTATCTCAATTTGCTTGCACGCCACGGTGTGCAAAGCGTGGTACTCTCTCCCGACCAACCGGCGCGCCTGCCCGATGGCCGCGAGGTCCAGCCCGACGCGCGCGGGCGTCTACCGGTTGAGGTTCTCGACTCGCTCGACGGGTTGATCCTGTCCGGCGGCGGCGATGTAGACCCGCGTTATTTCGGCCAAGAGTTGAACGGCGCAGAACCGGAGAACATCCATCCGCCGCGCGACGAACTGGAGTTGACCCTGGCGCGCGCCGCCTTAGAGATCGATCTACCCATCTTTGGCATCTGCCGCGGCTGCCAGGTGTTGAATGTGGCCGCTGGCGGCAGCATGATCCAGCACTTCGACGGTCACCGTTCACCCCAGGACGCAACCGCCTATCACGACGTACACATCACGCCCCACAGCCGCTTCCGCCAGATCGTGGGCCAGGACTTGCTGGTCGTCAACACCTACCATCACCAGGGTATCGACCAGGCCAGCATCGCCCCCCTGTTTGCGCCCGCCGCGTTCGCGCACCCGGATACCTGGCTGGTGGAAGCCTACGAAAGCCCGCACCATCGTTGGGTCGTGGGCGTCCAGTGGCATCCGGAACGCACCTTTGAGTTGAGCGAGCCGCATCAAACACTCTGGCATAGCTTCTTTGCCGTGTGCCAGGAGGTCGCGGCCCAAACGCGCCCATGAAAACCGCGCTCTTCGACTACGTACTCCCCCCAGAGTTAATCGCCCAGCAACCTGCCGAGCCGCGCGATGCCAGTCGCTTGATGATCCTCGACCGGCAAACCGGCGCGATCACTCACAGCGTCTTCCGCGAGATTGGGAACTATCTACGTCCCGGCGATCTCCTGGTCGCCAACGACAGCCGCGTGATCCCGGCCCGCCTCTTTGGGCACAAAACTACAGGCGGCAAGGTAGAACTCTTTCTTTTGCGCCCGCGCGATGGTGCAGGCCAGGAGTGGGAATGTCTGGTGCGTGGGCGTCACCTAGTCGAAGGCGTCGAGGTCTATCTGGAGACGCAGGGCGATAAACGCCGGATCGTGGCGACCATCACCCACGTCGAGGAAAGCGGCCTGCGCCACATACACTTCAGCGAAGCGGTCTGGGACTGGCTGGACGACCTGGTCGAAGTGCCGCTGCCGCCTTACATCACCCGCTATACAGGCGACCGCGAACGGTATCAGACCGTCTACAGCCGCGATCTGGGCAGTGTAGCCGCGCCCACGGCAGGGCTGCATTTCACCCCTGATCTGCTGGTCGATCTGCGCCGCCAGGGCATCGCCTTCGACACGGCGACCCTGCATGTCGGTCTGGACACATTCCAGCCGGTCAGCGTCGAAAACGTGGAGGATCACCCCATCCACAGCGAATGGGCCGAACTGAGCAGAGACGTCGCCCGCCGCATCAACGACACCACCTTGCAGGGCGGGCGTATCGTGGCCGTAGGCACGACGACCGTACGCACGCTCGAATGGGCGGCCACGGGCGCGCAAGGTCTCGACCCCTATGACGCCAACGCCTGCCCCTGGCAGCGCACAGCGGCATTTGCGGGCCGCGTCGACCTGTACATCCGGCCAGGCTATCGCTTCCGTGCCGTGGATGCCCTGGTAACCAACTTTCACCTGCCCCGCTCCAGCCTGCTGATGCTGGTCAGCGCATTTGTCGGTCAGCATCACCCCGACGATCCGGACGCAGGGCGGCGCATCCTGCTTGACGCCTACGCCGAAGCCATCCGCACAGGTTACCGCTTTTATAGTTTTGGCGATGCCATGTTCATTGTATGAGGCCGTGTCGCGCCAAGTGGCGGTGCGGGGGATAAACTAACCCTCTTTGAGCAAGTGTTTCTGAAGCTTGCCCATTGCATTGCGCGGCAGGCTGGTCACGCGGTAGAAACATTGGGGAACCTTGAAGCTCGCCAACTGGCCGCGGCAATAAGCCACCAGCGCGCCATCCTCCACCGTCTCCCGGCAGACAACGTATGCAACAGGCACTTCCCCC
>CAZYQJ010000088.1:7648-12130 GCA_964649925.1 uncultured Litorilinea sp. | reverse complement strand
TGTGCAGCGTGTGGCCGAGATGTTTGGCGCCGCCACCCATGTGGTGCTGGTGGCTGAAGGCTATGCCGCCACCGTGGCAGAGATGACGGCGGAGCAACTGCGCCACCGCGGTATTTCAGCGGAGGCTACCGCTAATGACGTGGTGCGGATGGCCGGGACGCTGATGAGCCTCTCCCCCAACGCGCTGGTGGTGGGCATCAGCGCCACCGAATACGGCGACAATGTAGCGAAGTCGCTGGAGTATGCGCGCAGCCGCGGCTGTGCCACGCTGGGCGTTGTCGGTTCGCTCGCCAGCCCCGTCAACCGTATGGCCGACCAGGTGGTGTATGCGCCGACAGACGCGCCGGGGCCGCTGCCGAGCATTGTCGCGCTGGTGGCGGCGCTGTCCGCCCTGGTACAGATTGCGGCGAAAGACAGCGATGCCTCCGTGGAAAAGCACCTGGAGGAGTTTCAGCGCACCTTCGAATTCCTGCGCGCGCCGGAAGCCACGCTCAATATGGTCGAGGATGAGGCGTAGCGCGATCCTGGGGGAAGGCAATCCAGATCTCGCGCCGCAAATCATTCGCCGGGGTCGGCGCTGAACATCCCCAACGCCATCAAAGCCAGGATATACCCCAAATAGTTCTCGTTGAGAAACCGGCTGCCATAAAAGAAGGCGAGCAAAAAGACCGCATAGTGCCAGCAGGCCAGCGCCAATGAATTGGCGCGCCACTGGCGCAGCAAAAACCAGACCAGCAGCGGCAGCGCCAGAACTGCTTCCAGCAACAAGAAGGGCCACTGGTCAAAGCGGTCGGACACCAGGCCCAGCGCCAGCACAAAATTGCTCGCCCCCCACCCCCAGATCTGATAGCCCGTCTCGCCCTGGCCGTTGCTCCAACGCCAGACATCGTCATAGAAGGCCGCAGGGTTCCACACGATATATGGGCCGGTCACCAGTAAAAAAGCTGCCAAGGCAGGCCAGCCGCGGGCCAGCAGGGCGCGTCCGGCCTGTAGTGCGCTGCCCCAGGTCAACGGCTGGCCGTACGTGTGATCCGCCACCAGCAGCAGCCCGTAAAACGGCGCAAAGAACCAGGCGGTCGGCTTGCTGGCGCAGGCCAGGCCATAGCACACCGTAGAAACCGCCCACAGCCCCGGTCGCGCCTCCCCGCGTCGCTGTCCCTGCCGCCACCCGTACCAGGCTGCCAGGCTAAAGACCACCCACACCAGCACAAACGCATCGTTTTGCCCAAAGATCAGGTCGAGGCTCATCACCGGGTTGAGTCCCAACACCATCACCAACGCCAGGCGCATACGCGGCTGCGCGGCCAGCCGTGTGGCCGCGCCCAACGCCAGGGCCATCAGCAGCAGGTAGACCAGCCGCTGGTCATAGAAGCCCGCAGCGCGGCCCAACAGATAGAAGGGCGCACTAAAAAGAAACGTCCAGGGGAGATACGGATAGTGATAGAGCGCGGTGCGATACTCGCTAAAGCCCCATTCCGCCATGGGCGTATCCACATAGTCTTCGACATAGGGGTTGCGCCCTTCCAGCAGAAAGCGGATGGTCGCCTCAGTCTGGATGACGCCGCCATCATGCGTATAGCTGGCCGGGCCGATCTGCTGGCGCAGCAGGATCAATTTGGCCGCAGGCAGATAGAGGGCGCTGATCAGCACGCCAACCAGCGCGGCCCATTGCAGGGCGCGCCCTAGCCGTCCCGGTCGCAGCAGGTCTGCCACCAGATAGACGCCGAGAAAGCCCAACGCCAGCGCATTGAGCACCAGGCCGATAGGGTCGCCGGGTGCAGGGCCAATGGCGCCCATCGCCGCATAGCCCGCGGTCGGAAGCAGGTTACCCAACAACGGATGGTTCAGGACATCCTGCACGCGGTGCGGCAGCGACGCGGCCTGGCCGAACGCGTTGATCTGGAGCGCGGCCACCGTAAGCAGCGCCAGCAGGAGGCTGTCCCAGCCGGGCCGCGTGACGGGTGCAGGTGTGCGCGGCGAAGGTTCAACCATTACTGCACCGCCCGCAGCGCATAGAGATTGCCATCGCTGCCCGGTATAAAGACCCAGGGGCCGCTGACCGCGCCCGCGCCGCCTGCCGTAGCCGGTACCGTGGCGCTGCCGAGGATGTTGCCTGTGGCGGCATCCATAAACTGGAGCGATCCGCCCTGTGTCAACGCCAACACGCGCACGTTATCGGCCCACACGCCCCCCACCACCGGGCCGGATGCGGCGCGCCAGGCCTGTTCCACCGAGTCACGGCGGATAGCTTTCACATACCCGTTGCCCGAAACAAAGAGCATACGGTCGTTGACGGCCAGCCCGGTCGCGGGTTCTCCGTTGTCAAAATTCCACAGTTCGACCCCGGTGTTGGCGTCTAAACACCAGATGCGGTTGTTGCCATCCACCAGGTAGAGTTCGGCCAGCCCGCGCACACCGGGCGAACTGTAGACCGGCCCGGCGCTGATGTTGTTGAGATCGCCGCGCTCCCAGACCACCTCATAGTTGAAGACGTCGCGCGCCACCACCTGCCCCCCCGCGGCATAGACCAGTTGGTCTCCGATCACGGGGTAGCGCATTACGCTGCCTATCATGGTGTGGCGGTTGCGGATCGAACCGTCGCGACGGTCCACAGCCACCACTTCATACACATCGTCTGCGCCTAGCCCGATAAAGAGCGTATCGCTGTAGACGTTGAAGCTGGTGACGGCAGGCCGTCCAGTGCTGGTGTTCCAAATCTGCACCGACTCATTGCCCCGATCCTGCAAGGCGATCAGGCGGCCTGTCTCGTCCGCCACAAAGATCGTGCCGTCCACCACCGCGGGCGCTTGGCGGATGGGCTGGCCCAGGTTGTTGCGCCAGCGCTGGTTGCCGTTGATCCGGTCAAAACTGTAGAGATGGTGATCGGCGCTGGCGACCAGCACGCTCGCCCCGGACACCGCGACGGGCGAGATCAGCGGCTGTGAGGCTTGCCCTGGCACAGGCCAGGCCAGGTCTAGCGGCGGCGGCGGCACTTGCGGCAACTGGCCGCGGGCATCACGCGTGTAGCGATAGAGCGGGTAATCCTCGCCGGGGACAGGCGTTACTTCGGGGAGCGGCTGCAAGTCCGAGGCGATGGGCTGCACCGGCAGCCAGCGCACGTCGTTAGGGTTGGCGTCTTCCGGCGCGTCTGACCCCAACGTGTTGCCGCTGGGCCGCGCATACGCCTGTCGTATCCAGGCTGGACGGTTATCTGCCAGGCAGCAGGCATAGACCCATTCCCCTGACCGGCTGCGGCCCAGCAGTTGCACTTCGGCGTTTGCCCCAATGGTGCCCGTGGGGGTGTAGATGTTGCTTGGCCCCAGACGCATCGTCGTGTTCTGGTTCTGCACCACGGCGCGCAGGCTGGAAACCAGATAGACCGGAGTCGTGGTGGGCGTAGCCGTGGGCGGTGGGGGTGTCGGTGTGGGCGGCTCCACGGTAAAGGTGGGCGTGTCCGTGGGCGGGACAACCGGCGGCGGCGTATCGGTCGGTATCTCCGTGGGCGGGATAAACGGCGGCGTATCGGTCGGTGTTGGGGTCGGCAGCGGTGAATGCGCCATCCCAATCGGCAGCAGAACAATAATGGCTGTGGGCGTCGGCTCTTCTGTTGGCGTTTCTGGGGTCGGCGTTTCTGTAGACGTGATTGGGCCGACCACGACGCCGGGCAGCATCACCGTGACCTCGGTGGGCGTCAGGGTCGCCGTTGCCGTCAATTCACGCGTCAGCAGCACGCCCGGCGCTTCCGAGGTCACCAGGTCAACGGGCGTAGGGGTGCGCGTGCCCATGAGCAGGGCTTGATGGGCGGTCTGGGTCAGCATATCTTCAGCCACGCGTGTGGCCCGAAAGTCAGTTGTGGGGCTGCGCGGTGGCCCTGGCGTGGCAGTCGGCGTGGGCGTGGGGCCAAAGGCCAGGTCTGTGCGTACCGCCCACATCATCAGCCCAACGCCGAGCAGCAGCAGCACGGCGATCAACACGGCAATGGTGATGATCTCTGCCGGACTGCTGCGCCGCACCACATAGACAACCACCGGCGGGCGGGACCGCGACCCCGGATGGGGGGGCGTAGAAGCCGGTGACGTCGGGGGCGGCAACATAGATGGTGGTTGGCGGCGACGGCGCAGACCATTGGGCATAGCCTCATTGTAGCAACAAGTTGAAGCTCCCTTCAAACCGGCGGCAGAGAGACTTATTGCGTTTTGAGTTGCGGCGCATATAATGAGACCAGCGAGACGAACGGATACGCGGAAGGGAGCGACGATACGATGGCCGTAGCGCAACCGACGCCGGACCCATCCACACCGCCCCAATTGACGATCTATGTCAGCGGGCATTGTGAAGTATGCCGCTATGCCCACGAAGTGGCAGCCCGGATCCGCGCCGATTTCCCCCAAGTTGAACTGCGAATGGTCGATCTGGAAACGACGCAAGAGAAAGTGCCGGAGGAGGTCTTTGCCACCCCGACCTACCTGTTGAATGGACGCG
>CAZYQJ010000088.1:0-7638 GCA_964649925.1 uncultured Litorilinea sp. | reverse complement strand
GGGCAATCCTTCGCCGGAGCAGGTTCAAACCACATTCCAAGCGTTGATTCGCTAGTGGTCAGGAGCCAATAGTGACTACAAAATCCGACGAAAAGAACGCGGTCTCTCAGCCAGCCGAGAAGATGCGCTATCTCTCTGAACTGGCCGTCTTTCAAGACCTCTCCCCGCGCGAGATGCAGGAACTCAACCGCATCACCACCATGAGCACCGTCCCGCGCGGGCGTGTCTTTTACCGGCCTGAAGAGCCGGGCGAAGTGCTGTTCATTCTCAAGGAGGGGCGAGTCCAACTCTATCGCATCAGCCCCGAAGGCAAGAAGCTGGTGATCACCACGCTGGGGCCGCATACGCTCTTTGGCGAGATGGCGCTCTTGGGCACGAAGATGCACAATACCTTTGCCGAAGCCATCGACGACTGCCTGATCTGCGTGATGAGCCGTACCGACCTGGAGCGGTTGATCCTGAACAAGCCGCAGGTGGCGCTGCGGATTCTAGATATCACCGGCAAGCGGCTGCGCGAGGCAGAAGAACGGCTGGAAAACATGGCCTTCAAGGGCATCCCAGCGCGGCTGGCGAGCCTGCTGCTGCGGCTGTCCGACGAGCAGGACAGCGACGAGATCACCGGTCTGACTCATCAAGACCTGGCCGAAAGCGTGGGGACTTATCGCGAAACGGCCACACAGGTGTTGAACGATCTCAAGTCGCAGGGGCTGATCGACATCGGGCGCAAACGCATCAAAATTCTCGATGCCGACCGGCTGGCGGAAGTGGCGGAAAGCTAGAACGCGTGGCTGGCGCGATTGATCCAACTTTTCCTGCATCGGTTGACATTTGCTAGAAACGTGGATACAATCTTCGCGATGTGACTTTGTGCAATGCGTAACAGATGTTCGGCCCCGAAAACGTGTGGGTTCGGCCCGTTACGCGGGAATTAGCGACCATAAACGTGCCTCTCCGGCAATGTGTCTGCATAGCGTGTCAGCTGGCACAACTGATACAGACGGGTGGTAGCCTCGGGAGTGTACGCGAATGTTTTACCACTGTTAACTACGATTACAGGAGGTTTTTTCGATGACGCATGTGATTTTCGACCTGTGCATTCGCGATGGCGCATGTGCAGAGGTGTGCCCGGTCGAGTGCATCGTACCAGGCTTTCCCGAGGAAGAGTGGCCCTGGTACTATATTGACCCCGACACATGCATTGACTGTGGCGCATGCGTGCCTGAATGCCCGGTAGAGGCCATCCTGCCCGAAGAGGACCTGCCCGAAGATCAAGCCTATACGACTGAACTAAATGCCCTGTTCTTCACAGAAGGCCCCGGCTATTCGGCGATGGAACAGGCCTAAGTTCCACCCTTTTTGATCATAAAAACCTCTGCCACGGCAGGGGTTTTTTGTTGCTTCGCTACTTTTCACGCAAACTTGTGTAGAGAATCAAATAGTACAGTGGGCGCGCCGGACGAAACTACACCGGCGTACCCATCCAACCTGCCCTAGATGAGGGGAAAGTATGGCCGCGGAAACAAAATCAAACGCGCTGGATTGGTCCAATGTTCACCGTGTGTTGGTGATCATGGCGCACCCGGATGACCCGGATTTCACCTGTGCCGGGACAGCCATTGCCATGGCGCGCCAGGGGATCGAGGTGACCTATATGATCCTGACCAACGGCGACAAGGGCAACCACAACCCGGAGATCACGCGCAACCAGTTGATCGCCATGCGCAAGATCGAACAGCGCGCTGCCGCCGAGCTATGCGGCGTCAAACAGGTGCTATTTATGGGCGTGGAAGACGGGTTCCTGCGCCCCACACGCGCCATCCGCAAGCGTGTGACGCGTGAAATCCGGCGCATCCGCCCGGAGTTGATCATCTGCCCCCACCCCGACCGTTACCTGGTGGGCGACAGCTACATCAACCATCCCGACCACCGTAACGCCGGGCTGGTCGCGCTAGAGGCGATCTTCCCCGCGGCAGACAACCCGATGTTTTATCCTGATATGGCGGATGAAGGCTATCTGCCTCACCAGATCAGCCAGCTTTATGTCTCCGGGCATGACAACCCCAATGTCGAGGTGGACATCACCGAGGACATCGACCTGAAGATCCAGGCGATCCTCTGCCACACCAGCCAGATCCCCAACCCGGAAGAAGCCCCGCAGCGGTGGAAAGAGCGCTGGGGGACGGTCCAAGAGGACGGCAGCGTGCGCTACTATGAACGTTTCCGCGGGATGAAGTTCACCTAGAAACAGGCACTGGTTGACAAAAAACAGGGGCGGCGGTATCGACCGTCGCCCCTGTGCTATGCTGCGGCTGACAGCGTTACTCGATTTCCGCCATCAACTCTTCCTGGGTCTGGTTGGCGAACTCGTTGAGTTCGTCGAGCGTGGACTGGATGTCCGCGCCCTGCATGATGGCGTTGAACGCTTCGCTGATCGAGCGGCGCACCTGGTCATAGGAGATCAACTGCGGTTCGTACGCGGAATAGGGCAGCAAATCCAGCCCCTGCTTCCACTGCGCGCCGCCGGGAGTGTTGGCGACAAACTCGTCCAACATGTCGCTCACGCTGGCACGGGTCGGGAAGTAGCCGCTGATCTCCACCCACCGGGCCATCTGCTCCGGCTCAGTGAACCACTTGACGAAGATCCAGGCCGCCAATTCTTGCTCTGGGGTGGTGACAGGGATCATCACGTCGCCGCCATAGATGTTCTGCACCGGGTCCGGGGTGGTGTGCGGGATCGCAGCCACGCCCCACACATCCGGATCGCGGCCTTCCTCCTGGGCGATGGTGTCAAAATCTGCCTGGTAGAAGGGGATGCCGGAGGTCGAGCCTTGGGTGAAGATGGCGCGGCGCGCGGCGAGTTCGGTGTTGGGGTAGCCTTCGGTGAACAGGAAGGCGCAGCCCTCGTCATACATCTCCTTGAGCAGCGTCAGCGAATCCACCGTGGCCGGGCCGTTCAGGACATAGCCGGTGCCGTCCTCATTGAGGATATCGCCGCCAAAGGCAATCGTCCAAGAGGCCACAGCCGAGGCATCGTCACGCAGGATATAGCCGCCAGTGCCATCGCCATTGGCTTCCGCCGCGGCACAGGCCATCTCGCGGAATTCATCCGGTGTAGTGGGCGGGCCGGAGAAGCCTAGCTCTTCCAGCCAAGTCTGGTTGTAATAGAGGACTTCCATCGAGCGGTTGGGCGGGAAGCCAAGCCGCTGGTTGCCAAACGCCGGGTGTACCGACTGATCAAAGAAGCCGGGGAAGAAGTCGGCACGCTCCTCTTCGGTCAACCCCCAGGTCGGGTCGTCGATGAAAATATTGAGGTCGACCAAGGCATTGTTGAGTTGGTAGAAGGCCTGATCATTCTGATAGCCGACGATCAAAGCCGCAGGGGCCTCACCGGCAGCCAGGCTGGCGTTCATCTTGTCGCGGATTTCATCGTAACCGCCCTGGTTCTGGGCATCCACGGTGATACCGCATTCGTTCGTCGTGTTGAACTCCTCGATCATTTCGAGAAGTTGCTCCTCACGGATTCCGCTGTGCTGATGCCACCAGACGACGGTCTGGTTACGCGGGTCCACACCGGCCAGTTCGCCTTCCGTGGCCGGAGCGCAAGCGTCACCGGTAGCAGCCGCTTCTTCGGCTGTGGCGTCGGTCGTTTCCGCTGCTTCTTCGGCAGGCGCTTCCGCTGCTTCTTCCTGGGCTGGAGCCGCTCCTGTGTCGGGCGCTGCCGGAGCGGGACACGCAGCCAGCAGCATGGCGATGACCAACAGTGCGCCGAGCAACCAAAGTTGCTTGCGTTGCATAGTGTGATCTCCTTCTAGATGGTTTGAATGCGTAGATGTTTTTCGTCTATGGATGCAAACAGGACCGGCTACAATATGTGTCCTGGCTTTGCCTAGAGCGGTGCGTCTTTGCCAAACGCTATTATCCCCCTTACCCTTTCAGCCCCGATGTAGCGATGCCCTCAATGAACGTCCGTTGTGTGAAGAAATAGAGCAGCAGGATCGGCGCAATGGTGATGACCGACCCGGCCATCTGCAAGTGGAAGAATGACCCTGCCTCATCCAAAAAGGCGAGCAGCCCGTAGGAGATGGGCCGCCAATCCGGGGTGGTCGTCACCAGCATGGGCCAGGCCAGCGAGTTCCACGAGCCGATAAAGCCAAAGAGCAACAGTGTCATCACCGGCGCTTTGGAGAGCGGCAGCATGATCCGGAGCAGATAGCGCAGATGGCCCGCCCCATCGATCTGCGCCGAATCCCACAGTTCATTGGGGATCTGCTGGAAGAACTGGCGCAGGAGAAAGATGCCAAACGCCCCGGCCATAAAGGGGATCGTCAGCGCAGGCCAGTTGTTGATCCACTGGATTGGCCCCACGCGCCCCAACCAGGAGACGGTGATAAAGTTTGGCACCCACGTCACCGCTTCGGGCAGCATCAAGGTGGAGAGCAGCGCGGCAAACATAAAGCCCTTGCCGGGAAACTGCATCCGCGCAAAGGCATAGGCCGCGAGCGTGCTAAAGACCAGTTCGCCTGCCACAGTGATCACGGTGATGCGGACGCTGTTCCAGAAGTAGAGTGAAAAGCGTGCATCGTTCCAGGCCTGCACGTAGTTGCCCCACTGCGGCGTGGAAGGCAGCCAGCGGCCTGCGGTCGCCTCAGTCAAGTTCATCAACGACACGCTGACCGTGTAGAAGAAGGGGACTAAGGCGACGATTGCGCCCAGGATCAGCACCGCATAGGCCAAAATCCGACCGATGGGAAAGGGCGCACGCGCCGGTTTGCGCACCGCAGCAGGGTGCGCTTCAGTCACGGGACGGGAAGTCGCGGGGGCCTGACTAGCCATAGAAGACTCGCTCGCTTGCAATACGGTTGTTCACAAACGTCAACACCAAGATGATCAACAGCAGCAAGATCGCCAGCGCCGACGCATAGCCGTAGCGCACGTTTTCGCGGATGACCTGGAAGATCACCACGCTGGCGGTATCGGTAGTCCCCAACGCCGCGGCTGTGCGCAACACATAGATATGGTTGAAGGCCTTGAACGTGCCAATCACCGAGTAGAGCGTCAAGAAGTACAGCGTGGGCGAAAGCATGGGCAGGGTGATGTGGCGGAAGAGCGCCCACTTCCCCCCGCCATCAATCTCTGCGGCCTCATACAGTTCGCGCGGGATGTTGCCCAGCCCGGCCATAAAGATGACCGTGTTAAAACCGACAAAGGTCCATGTGCCGTAGATGATGATCACGACCAACGCCAGGCTGGGGCCAGCGGCCCATTCGGGCAAGGTGACACTGTTGCCCAGGATCAACTGGAACAACCCCTTCGGTTCGTTGAGCCATCCCAGCGTGTCCCCGCCCAGGGCGCTGAGGATACGGTTGACTGACCCTGTGGGGCGGCTGGAGAAGATGATGCGAAAGACCGCGGCTGTCCCCACAAAGGGCGCAATGTAGGGGACAAAGTAGATGACCCGGAAGAGCGATTTTCCCCTGAGGTTTCCAAAGAGCAGCACGGCAAATAACAGCGCCACACCAAGTTGGACAGGGATGGTCCCCAGCGAATACCAGAAGGTGTTGATCACGCCCAACCACCAGCGGCGGTCCCCACCGGCGATGGCGCGCGGCAGTTCGCCGATCAACATCCATGCGCCGACCAGCAGCATGGCCGCTGCGGCCAGCCGCCAGATCATGCTGGCGTTGGAGGCGCGCCCGCCTGCGCTGTCCCACAGCCGCCAGGCCAGCCACAGCAGCAAGAACCCGGCGCTGATCGTGAGGATGTGCGCCCACAGGTCCAACCCTTCGCCTGATTCGGCGGCCTCGGCGTAGGCGTTCTGGATTTCCGTCCAGGCCAGCCAGGTCAGCACGCCCGCCAACAGCAGCATGACCGTGGCCCCGATAAACGGGCCTGCATAGTTGTTCGTATGTACCGTGCGCGGCATCCGACGCTGGACGAGATAGAGCAGCAGCATCCCCGCCAGCAGGACAAGCACCGTACTCCACAGCGCCAACTGGATATCGGGCTGGCGAAAGACCTCGCCCACCAACTCACGAAAACGCGCGGCGGTATTGCCACGCCCGCGCATCTGGCTCGACGTACCCAGCAGCGCGGGAAGCAGCCGGAAGATAAAAGCGACACCCAATCCCAACCCTACGCCGATGATGACGCCGGGCAGCGCCCACTGCCACGCAGATTCGCCGCGCTCGCCCGCGACTTTCTGTGCCTGATACACCCCGCGCCCAGCGGTGAAAACCAGGATCACCGACAACCAAAAACAGAGGACATAGGTGAGATCCCCGATGGCCTGGACATAGTTGCCCAGCCCGTCGTAGGTGCCGACGATCCGGTTTAGCCCGCGTAGGGTGCTTTCAAAGGCTGCAAAAAGAATGGGAAAGAGACCAAACGTGCCGACAATTAGGATGGCCGGAAGCAGAAACGCATAGGCCAGGAGTGCTTCGCGCAGACGCCGCCCTTGATACCCTGTAAACCAGCGTGGGCCGCGCCTGGCAGTTTGGCTGGTCGAAGGTCGGGCGTTGCCGGAAGGAAGAGTGCTATCCACTTGAGAATTTCCATCCTCTGCCGAATAAATACGACGCGGCGGCCCTGTTGCAACACGCCGCCAGCGCACCCTCTCCGGTCGAGTACACCGGTTGAAATGGCGTGCCGATCCTCTTGGTTACGGCCAAAGTATACCGTAGCCAGGGGTTAGCGTCAATCGCACAATTCCCCACGGAGAGATACCGGACCCGCCTGAGACGATTCTATCACCCGCATGTTAACAACCGTAATCGAGTGTGACAGGTCTCTATAAACGTCTGATGAACGGCAGATAAAAGCCGTTGAAGGGGTCTTGGCGGCGCGTTCAGCGGTCGCGCACGATGCGCGTGCCGGTCTCGCCGTGCAGGGCGCGCTCCAGGTTGGCAGGGTCGGTGATCAGCGCATAGGCGTGGGGGTTGGGGTTATGCGCCAGAAAACGCAGACAGGCCTCGATCTTGGGCTGCATGCTGCCGGGCAAAAAGTGGCCCTCGTTCAGATAGCGCCGCGCCTCGCTGCCGGTCATCTGGTCGATGTCTTGCTGGTTGGGTTTGCCGAAGTTAAGCGCCACCCGCTCCACGCCCGTGCTGATCAAAAAGAGGTCGGCTTGGATGTGCGTGGCGATCAGGCTGGTGGCCAGGTCTTTGTCGATCACCGCGGCGATGCCGCGCAGTTCCCCGGCGTGGTTGCGCGTCACAGGGATGCCGCCGCCACCCACGGCGATCACGATCCAGCCCGTATCCACGGCGCGCCGGATGGCCTGGGCTTCGATGATCTCCACGGGTTCGGGTGAGGCGATCACGCGCCGCCAGCCGCGGCCTGCATCCTCCACCACGCGCCAGCCCTCGCCTTCAAACCGGCGGGCGCTTTCCTCGTCCAAAAAACCGCCGATGGGCTTGGTGGGGTGTTGGAAGGCCGGGTCACCGGGTTCGACGCGCACTTGCGTGATGATCGTGACGCATTGGAGCGGGAGTTGGCGTTGAAAGAATTCGTTGTCGAGCGCCTGCTGCAGCATATAACCGATGCTGCCCTCGGTGTCGGCCACGATTACATCCACCGGCGTGGTGTGGACCTCCTGCATCGCCAACTCGTTGCGGCGCAGGATAAAACCGACCTGCGGCC
>CAZYQJ010000087.1:8030-12171 GCA_964649925.1 uncultured Litorilinea sp. | reverse complement strand
CCCCATCCAGATCGCAGGCTGGCTCAACCCCAGATCATAGGCCTGTTGGAGCAGGTCCAGGCGGCTGACATAGTTGGAGGCTTCGTTCATGTTCTGCGCGTGCAGCAGTTCGATCACGCGCGCCAGCGCGGTCAACGGCGTGGGCTGAAGCCCGGCCTCCTGTAACTGATAGCCAGGCTCTGTTCCGGCGGGCAGTTCCGCTGCATCTTCGCCCGTCACAAAACGCCAGCGCATCATCACCCACTGGCGCGCTAGGGGCGGCTGTTCGACAAAGACGTTGGGCGCATTGACGCGGCTGCGCAGCCCGCTTTCACTCCCCAACGGCGCAGAGACGACCAGATCAGGCAGCAGCGTCGTCTCACTTTCGGCCAGCTGCAACTCGCTGCCATTGGATGGCATCGACCAGAGCGCTGCACCCTGGCTGCCCCAGAGCAGTTCAAAATCTGTCCCCGGCTGCGGCTGCGCCAGCACATAGACATTGATCTCTGCCGTGAGGTCGGGCCGCTCCACCAACAGGATGTGAAACCGCCCCAAGAAATCCTGGCGCATCGTGCCATGGCTCAACCCGCCCAAAAAGGTCGAGTAATCCATTCCCCCGCCGCGCTGGCCCACCAGACTGAGCAAAAGCTGGCTGCGGATGCGGAGACGGTCGTTCGGGTCACGCCAGATCAGCATGGGTAGGACCTGGCCCTGGGGCGTGCGCGGCGACACCAGCGCAGCCCACGGGTCGCGTTCGAGAAGGAAATAGCTCGCCGGGACATAGACCAACCCCTGTTCCTGGGCGATGCGGCGCAGGAGTTCCTCGGCCTGTTCAGAGGTGAAATCACCCATCGAACTGCTGTTGAGTCCAGCCTCGGCAAGCCGCTGGTAGCGTCCGGCCCATTCCTCCGGGGAGGAAGGCGTAGCCGTTGGCGTGGGTGAGAGGGTCGGCGTAGGCGAGAGGGTGGGCGTGGGGCTGGGGGTCGGCGTTCCCGACGGGGTGGGGGTCAATGTCTCGGTGGGCGTCATGCTGATGGTCGGCGTGGCCGAGAGTAACGCCACCAGTTGCGCCTGCACATCCAGCAGTTCTTGGCGCACGCGCATCCGTCCCCGCGCCACCCCTGCGTTATAGACGACGATCAGGACGACGAGGGCGATTAGGGCGATCAACAGGGCAGTTTGAAGACGCGGCTTATCCTGCAGCATTGCCTGGCGCGACGCTCAGTTCTGTATGGTGATGGTGACCTGGCAGGGCGGAGGCCAGTTACCTGTCTGGTCGACCACCACCAGTTGTAAGGTCCATTCGCCATTGCCCAGCGTATGCGTATCAATACTGGCAAGCACCCCGTTATCCACCGGGCTATCGCCGCCAGTCAAGTAGGCAAATCCACCGCTTGCGTTGGCCCCTGGCGCATATTCCAGCTTGTAATACTGGAAGTTCTCATGCGTGGCGCGGCCAATGATATTCACAACCCCATGCACCACCTCATTCTGGCCAGGCCGGAACAGGACGGCGCGGCTGTCGGCACAGCTAGGCGCAACCACCGGCGCGGACGTGGCAGTCGGCTCCGGCGTGGGCGGGATCTCTACGGCCACAGCCGTCGCCGTTTGTGCAGCCGCCAGTTGATCTTCCGCCATGGGGGTCGGCGTTTCAGCCGCTTCGGCGTCTTCATCCAGGGGCGCATCGGGCGCAAGCGTCGGCGTCCAAGTGGGGGTCGGCGTAACGGCCAGCGGCGTATTGGTGGGGGTCGGTATGCCAAAGGGCAAAGACGGGGTCGGCTGCAGCACCTCGCTGACCAGCGGTTCGACGGCTGTCGCCAGGGTCGTACTCACAAAGTATGTAAACCCCATGACCAATAACAACACCAGGGCTACGCCAAAAATGCTGTACGTGTCGTGGATCGCCTTCTCGCGTTCCAGGGAGAAAACGGCCTGTTTGCGCTCGCCGCGCACCAGCCAGATCCGATAAATTTGATAGAGCGCGACCAACCCGCATATGGCATAGATCCAGGGAGCATAGTTGGCGACATGTTGGATGACGATCCCCATAGTGACCCTAGTCTACCCCTTGCCAGGGCAATCGTCCAAACCCCGTCGATCGCCCGCCAATTTGGAAATGATGTAGCCGTCCTATATTATGCAGAGACAGGGGGAATGCGATCAAATCTCTCTGCCCCAAAAGTACAAAGCGAGGAGTCATCATGAAGGTTGATGCTGTCTTCCGGTCGCGTCGCAGCAATGTAATGGCCCGGCGCGGCATTGTCGCCACCAGCCAGCCGCTGGCGGCCCAGGCAGGGCTGGATATGCTCAAGGCTGGTGGCAACGCTGCCGATGCGGCCATCGCCACCGCCGCCATGCTCAATGTGGTCGAACCCACCTCCACCGGCATCGGCGGCGACTGTTTTGCACTCTACTGGGATGCCAAGGCCAAAGCGGTCACCGCGCTCAATGGCTCTGGGCGCGCCGCCGCCGCGGCCAGTATCGAGGACGTGCGCCGCCTCGGCTATACCGCCATGCCCCGCTTCACCGGCCATGCGGTCAGCATCCCTGGCACCGTCGCCGGGTGGAGCGACCTGCTCGAACGACATGGCCGTATGACGCTGGCCGACGTGCTCCAACCCGCCATCTGGACCGCGGAAAATGGCTATCCCGTCAGCGAGATCATCGCCCGCGGCTGGGCCACTCAAGCGTCCAAGCTACGCCGCGACTCAGACTGGCAGAGCGGCGACCTCGACAACGGCCCCGAACAGCCCAGCGGTCATGAACTGCTGATCGACGGTCGCGCCCCGCGCATGGGCGAGGTCATGCGGCTGCCGACCCTGGCCGAAACGCTGCGCGGCATCGCCGCCGAGGGCAAAGATTACATCTATTGCGGCGACTTTGCGCGTAAACTCAGCGAACATGTCCAGCGCTACGGCGGCTGGATCACGCCTGAGGATATGGCCGCCCATGTCAGCACATGGGATGAACCGATTCACACGACCTATCGCGGTGTCACGCTCTATGAATGCCCACCCAACGGCCAGGGTCTGGCCGCCATCATCGCCGCCAATCTCGCCTCCGGCTTTGACTTGGCGAACATGTCCCCTGTGGACCGGGTGCATACCATGATCGAGTGTATGCGCCTGGCGTTTGCCGATGCCCAACAATGGGTCTGTGACCCGCGTGTCGTCCCCATCCCGCTGGCGGAACTGACCAGCATGGAGTACGCCTGTGAGCGGCGCAAACGTATTTCACCGCGGCGCGCCGCACAGCACGTACCCTTTGGCAGCCCGATGGCCGGTTCCGATACCGTCTATCTGAGCGTGGTGGACGGCGAGGGTAACGCCTGCAGCTTTATCAACAGCCTCTATCAAGGGACCGGCAGCGGGCTGGTCGTTCCCGGCACCGGCGTGAGCCTGCAAAACCGCGCCGCCCTCTTTGTGCTGGACGCCGACCACCCTAACGCCCTTGCCCCCAACAAGCGCCCCTACCAGACCATCATCCCGGCCATGACCACCCGCGATGGTGAACTGCACGCCTCGCTGGGCGTGATGGGCGGCTATACCCAGCCGCAGGGCCACTTCCAGATGCTGGTCAACCTGGTGGACCTGGAGATGTCGCCGCAGATGGCGCTCGACGTACCGCGCTGGCAGTTAGCCGGTCCTGCCGCCGGGCTGGGCGCAGACGAAGAAGGCGGGCTGGTACAGATGGAAGAGGGGTGGAGCTTCGGCCTGCTGGCCGAACTGGCACGCCGCGGCCATCGCATCGCGCCGATGGATGGCTTTGATCGTGTCGGCTTTGGCGGCGGCCAGATCATTCTACGTGACCCAGAGACAGGAGTATTGATTGCGGGCAGCGACCCGCGCAAGGACGGGTGCGCGGTTCCTTGGTAACCGCGCCGTTCATGGACGGTCAACGTCGACCCGTCCCCGGCAATGACGCCACGCCCAAGGTGGCATAGGAAGGTTTTGAAGATGACACACCCACAAATTTCGGCGCGGGTGAGCTATTTCAGCCTCTTTGCTGAAAAGATGCGCGCCGCCCAACTGCCTGAGCTTGCCATTCGGATCTTTGAGCGACATTACAACATGCTCTTGGCCGGAGCTACCGGTCTGATCGACCGTTACGAAGCAGGCCCCGTCGCCCAACTACCCGATTACCTCGACCTGGGCGCAGCCTA
>CAZYQJ010000087.1:0-8020 GCA_964649925.1 uncultured Litorilinea sp. | reverse complement strand
TGAAAACGCCGGACAATCCGCGCTGGCGCGCACGGTGATGCTCAAACTCAACGGCGGGCTGGGCACGACCATGGGCATGAGCGGGCCAAAGTCACTGCTCCCTGTGAAGCAGGATCTGACCTTTCTGGATATCATCGTGCGCCAGGTTCTGCATTTTCGCCAGCAAAGCGGCGTGCGCCTGCCGCTGGTGTTGATGAACAGCTACAACACCCATTCCGCCACCATGGATGCGCTGGCGCAGTATCCCGAACTAGACCAACCCCTGCCGCTGGCGTTCGTCCAGAACAAACGCCCCAAGATCCGCGTCGACACCTTGGGGCCGGTAGTGTGGCCCGACGACCCCGACAAAGAATGGTGTCCCCCCGGTCACGGCGACATCTATGTCTCGCTCGTCACCACCGGTATGCTGCAGACCCTGCTGGATACAGGCTTTGAATACCTCTTTGTCAGCAATTCGGACAACCTGGGCGCGGTGCTGGACACGCGCATCCTGGGCTATTTTGCGCAGGAAAAACTTCCATTCTTGATGGAGGTCGCCAACCGCACCCCGGCGGACAGCAAGGGCGGCCATCTCAGCCGCCGCCCCGATGGGCAGTTGATCCTGCGCGAGCTTTCACAGTGCCCACCGGAAGAACTTTCGCTCTTCCAGGATATCGCGCGCTACCGCTACTTCAACACCAACAACCTGTGGGTCCACCTGCCTACCCTGGCGCGCGTCCTGGCTGAACATGACAACATCCTCGACCTGCCGCTGATCCGCAACGAAAAACCCGTAGACCCGACCAACCCCTCATCGCCGCGCGTCTACCAGTTGGAAACCGCCATGGGGTCAGCGATCTCGCTCTTTCCAGGGGCGCAGGCGTTGCGCGTCCCGCGCTTTCGCTTTATCCCCGTCAAAAAGACCAATGACCTGCTCTTGCTCTGGTCGGATGTCTACCAGGTCATGCCGGATTTCAGCGTGCGGCTCGCCCCAGCGCGCCAGACCTACCCGCCAGGCCGCCCGCCGCTGATCTATCTAGACGAGAAATATTACGCGCTGATCGACGACATGCAAAAGCGTTTCCCCCACGGCGCACCCTCCTTGATCCAATGCACCAAACTGCATGTCGAGGGGGACATCTATTTTGGCAATAACGTGGTGATGGAAGGGGAAGTCCGGCTGGTCAACGGAGGCCCGAACGCGGTCACCATCCCCGACGGCGCAAACTACACAGGCACGGTCATCCTGCCATCCGAGTCGTAGGCGCGGCCCCCATAGACATACCGGGCCGCATCCCAGGCCCACGACATCACACAAGATCGCAGGCCTGGTCGGCGGCCCCATACCGGCAGACATACCTCATCAGATGCCCAGCCGCCTGACCGGCGGTTAAGCGCGCAGGAAACCCTTGGCTAGCAGATAGTCGACCACCACCTGGGCATTTTCTTCCGGCGTGTGATTGAGCGTGTCCAGGGTAATTTCTGGATTGAGCGGCGGTTCGTACGGGTCGTCAATGCCCGTGAAGCCCTGGATTTCGCCGCGACGTGCCATCGCATACATGCCCTTGACATCGCGTTCCTCGCACACGGCCAGCGGCGTATCGACATAGACTTCGATAAAGTGGTCGCTGCCGACCATGTTGCGGACGTCGTTGCGCGTCACACGGTACGGGCTGACCGCAGCGCACACCACCACCCCACCGTGGCGCACAATCTCCGCAGCCACAAAGCCAATACGCCGGATGTTGATGTCCCGGTCTTCTTTGCTAAAACCCAGCCCTTTCGATAGGTGGGTGCGCACCACATCGCCATCCAGGATGGTAATCTGGCGTCCGTGCTGTTGGAGCAGAACCGTCAACACTTCCGCAGTTGTGGATTTGCCTGCCCCGCTCAGCCCGGTAAACCAGATGCAGATGCCCTGCTTATGGCGCGGCGGGTAGCTGTCGGCCAGGATATCCGCCACCTCTGGCCGCGTAAACCATCCCGGCAGTTTGTGGCCGTTGTGCAGATATTCCTCACGCACCTGCGTGCCTGAAATCGAGGCAATGCGCGCCGCCTGGTCCACTTTCGACTCTTCTTCGTAGCGGTCTTCGTCGGGCAGATAGACCAGTTGCTTGAAAGGAACGACGGTCACGCCGATCTCGCCGCTGTATTTTTCAGCCGTCGCCTGCGCCTCATAAGGGCCGTAGAACGGCTTGCCCCGCGCATTCTGGCCTGGCCCGGCGTGGTCCCGGCCCACGATCAGGTGGTTGGCCCCATAGTTGCGGCGGATGAGCATATGCCATACAGCTTCACGCGGCCCAGCCATCCGCATTGCCAGCGGCAGCAGCGCCAGCAGCACGCGGTTGGGGTCGTAATAGCGTTCGGTCAGCGCCCGGTAGGTGCGCACGCGCGTAAAATGGTCGACATCCCCCGGCTTGGTCATCCCAACCACCGGGTGCAGCAGCAGCGATCCGTCTACCTCCTGCGCGGCGCGTTTGGTCAATTCCTCATGGACGCGGTGCAGCGGGTTGCGGGTTTGGAAGGCGACGACGTTAGCATGACCCAATGCCTCTAGCCGGGTGCGCGTTTCCGCCGGTGTCAGGCGCAGCGAACGAAAATCGTAATGCGGCGGCAGTTGAAGCACGCGCAGCGGGCCTGAGATCTGCAGTTTGCCCCAGCGATGCATGGCAGCAATCAAGGGGTGGCGGGCGTCCGTGCTGCCAAAGACCTTCTGTGCCGTCTCGTCCACGTTCCACTCATAGATTTCATGGATCGCCATCACGGCCAGCAGGTTGTTCTTCAGGTCGCGCAGCGCGATTTCCTGGCCGAGATGGATATGGGGGCCAGGATCGACCGGCAGGGTCACCGGAATGGGGAAGATGAGGCCGTTCGATAGCCGCATCTCGTCCAGCACGCGCTGAAAATCCTGCTGGCCCATAAAACGGTCGAGCGGCGAGAACGCCCCGACCGCCAGCAGTTCCAGATCGCACATCATGCGCAAGGAGAGTTGGATCGAGGGGAGATGGGTGGCGTAGGCCTTGAGTTCTTGTTGTTGGGCTTCGTCTACAAGTAGGTTGACCAGTCGACCGCCATAGGGCGGGATCAAGCGGGTGGGTGTCTCCACCGGGGAATCAGGCGCTGTCGATATCATAATTGTCCTCTGAGCTACAAACGATTTGCAACTGGGCGGGTCGTGGAGATTGCGTGGGAACGAAGGTGGTGCGCTGTTACCGCTTAGTCTACCTGTGCCAATCCCCATCTGTCAACGGCCCTATTCGACCGGAAACGTACAGCGATCTAAACGCCCGCGCGCCGCCATTTCCGCCACCGCGCCGCCATGCGGTTGCCTGCGGGTGTCCGGCTGGCAAGGTCGCGCAAGCATTGGTAGGATAGCACTGTACGTGACGCGAGTTTGCCGCCAACTTGGTTGTGGTGAGGAGGGAACTGTCGTATGTGGGTAGACGCGCACACCCATTTGGATCATTACTCGCCGGACGAACTGCCCGGCGTGCTAGCGGAGACCGAAACGCTGCCGGTGCTGACGCTGGCAAACAGCATGGACTTGTCCAGCTACCGGCACAACCTCGCTATCGCCGCTGATTCGCCGCACATCCTGGTGGGTCTGGGTATCCATCCGGTGCGCGCCGCCGCCTGTATGGACCAACTCGACGACTATCAACCGCTGCTGGCCAGTGTACCCTTTATTGGGGAGATCGGCCTAGATTACCACTGGGTAGAGGATGCCGCGACCTATCCGGCCCAGCGCACCGTGTTCGAGTATTTTCTGGCCGCGGCGCGCGATCTAGATAAGCCGGTCAATCTGCATACCAAAGGGGCTGAGGCGGACGTCTTGGAACTGCTGGACCGCTACCAGATCCGGCGGGCCATCATCCACTGGTATTCAGGGCCGCTTGACCTGCTGCCCCAGTTCGTGGCGCGCGGCTGCGCCTTCACCATCGGCGTCGAACTGCACCATTCGCCGCTGATCCGCCAGGTGGCGTGCGCAGTCCCCCTCTCCCAACTCCTCACCGAAACCGACAACCCCACCGGGCTGGAGTGGCTGACCGGCGAGCGCGGCTACCCACGCCACCTGATCCCGGTAGTGGCGGAGTTGGCGCGGCTGCGCGGCGTGCCCCAGGACGAAATGCAGGCCATGATCCATGACAATATGCGGCAGTTCCTTGGGCAGCGCGCAGACTAGTCAAGGTTTAGCGGGGCGGGCCGTCCACCTGTGCGACAGCGCCAGGGGTCACACCGTAGATGCGTTTGAAGTGGCGTGTGAGATGCGCCTGGTCAAAGAACCCGGTTTCCACCGCGACCTGTGCCGGTGGCACCCCTCGCGCCAGCAGTTCTTTGGCTCGCTTCACGCGCACACCCAACTGGTAGGCATGGGGCGATAGACCTGTCTGTTGGCGGAAGACGCGGCACAGGTGAAAGGGGCTGAGGCCCACCACATCTGCCAGCCGTTCAAGCGACACGTTTTCGCCTGGACACGACTCTAGATACTCCTGTGCCCGCCCCACCGCGCGATGTTCGCGACCCACAGGCTGCACTCGCCGCCTGTCCACGCCATGCCGCGTGATGAGATACACCAGCGCGTCGAGCAGACATGATTCGCGTGCAAGGGTGGAACTCGGTGCTTCGAGCGCGCCGTGCGCCCGCCGCAGCAGGGTCACGGCCTGTGCGTCGTCGAAGACCTCCCGCGGGAAGTGCGGGATGCCCCGATCAGCGTCGCTGAGTTCTTGCGCGGCACGCCTCATCAAGTCAGCGGGCACATACATCCCCCGATAACGCCAGTTTGCGCCCTCGGCTGGGCCGCCGCTGTGTACCTCGCCTGGGCTGAGGATAAAGACATCCCTTGGCCCCACCCGCTGCACACTTCCCCAAAAGCGCGGCGCACCATGCCCCCCTTCGGTCACGGCAATCATAAACTCTTCATGCGTGTGCGGAGAGAAGGCGAACGTGATCAGGTGAGCGCGCATGACCTCCAAGCCGCCAAAGGCCTCTACCTGCCACAGTCGAGCATCATCGCGAGGGTGGGGCATCGTCCGGCTCCTGAACATTCAGACCCAAAGCATTGCGACACGAGTATAGCGACACCGCACGAGCATGTGCAAGGCGCAAGATCGTACAAGACGCGCAGGATCTCCGCGGCTACGATGCAAGCACAATAGGAGATTCTAGCGAGGCTGTCGGGAACCGAAAGGAAAGCGCCATGCAGGAGGTCATGCATACGAACGCACCACCAGCGGCAAGGGCCAGGATTGTGGCCGCATTTCTCACCATCTATCTCATCTGGGGGACGACATTCTTGGGCATCCGCATGGCCGTGGAGACCATCCCGGCCTTTATGATGGCGGGGCTGCGCTTTGTGCTGGCAGGCGGGGTGATGCTGCCCTTGTTGCTGATGCAGGGTAGGCCGCTGCCTACCTTACGCCAATGGCGTTCGGCACTGATCGCTGGGGGCATGATGCTGGCCGGGGGCATCGGGTTGTTGAGCTTTGCCGAGCAGCGGATCCCGTCCGGGGTGGCTGCGTTGATGGCGGCGACCATCCCCATCTGGATCACGCTGTTCGACTGGGTGATCTTCGGGGGCAAGCAGCCCAGTGCGCCGACCTTTACGGGGGTGGGGCTGAGTTTTACAGGGGTGGCGCTGCTCTTTGCGCCCGCGCTGGAAGGCGCGGCGGGTCACGTCGATTGGGTGGGCATGGTGACCGTGTTATTGGGTGCGATGATCTTTGCCGCCGGGAGCCTGGTTGCGCGCCGCGCCCCGCTGCCAGAGGATACGCGCGTCAGTACGGCGAGCGAGATGTTGGCGGGCGGGCTGCTGCTGCTGGCGATCAGTGCGTTGACGGGTGAGTTTGCGCGCTTCGATGTGGCCGCAGTGTCGCCGCGGTCGATCCTGGCGCTGGCCTATCTGGTCATATTCGGGTCGATCATCGGCTACACCGCATATTTGTGGCTGCTCAAAACGGTCGAACCGGCGCAGGTCGGCACCAACTTCTTCGTCAACCCGGTCATTGCCGTCTTTGCGGGGTGGTGGATCGCGGATGAAATGGTGACCATGACGATGGTCCTTGCCGCCGCGGTAATCGTGCTGGGCGTGGCGGTTGTCCATGCCGGGATGCTGCGTGCTGGCCCGGCGCGGGCGGCTGAGGCAGAGGGGCGCGGCTGACGTCCACCCCAGGACTACCGGCGCAGCCGCGGGTCGAGGACATCGCGCAGGCCATCACCCACCAGGTTAAAGGCGGCGACGAGCAAGAGGATGGCCGCCGCGGGGACAGAGGTCAGCCACCACTGGGTTGTGATGTAGTTGCGCCCCTCGCTGATCATCACGCCCCATTCCGGGATTGGCGGCTGCGCGCCAAAGCCGATAAACGAAAGACCGGCGACGGAGAGGATGGTCGCGCCCATGTCAAAGCTGGCCTGCACCAGAAACGGCGCCAGGGTGTTGGGCAGCAGGTGGCGAAAGAGTATCGTCCAATTGGTGACGCCGATGGCGCGCGCGGCCTGCACAAATTCCTGCTCGCGCAGCACCAGCACCTGGCTGCGGATCAGGCGGGCATAGATCGGCCAACTGACCATTGCCACCGCGATCAGCGCATTTTCGAGGCTGGGGCCTAACGCCCCTGCAATCGCCATCGCCAGGATCAGGCTGGGGAAGGCAAAAAAGATGTCAGTCACGCGCATCAACAGTTCGTCGGCCAAGCCGCGCAGATAGCCGGCGACAAGCCCCACCACCGTGCCAAATGCGCCCGCTGACAGCACGACGATCAGGCCCACGCGCAGCGAAATGCGCGCGCCGTGCAACATACGGCTCAACAGGTCGCGGCCTAGTTTGTCCGTACCCAAGAGGTATTCCGCCGAGGGAGGCGTCAGTCCGGCGCTAATGTTTTGAAACAGCGGATCATACGGGCTGATCCACGGGGCGATGAGCGCAAGCACAGCGAAGATCACCAGCAGCACAAGCCCGGCGACTGTGGCTGGCTCCTGCATCAAGCGGCGAAGGATCTGGCGACGAAGCGGCGGGGCCGCGATCACGGATGATTGCATCTGGACTATTGTACCCGGACACGGGGATCGACAAGGGTGTAACCAATATCGACGAGGGTGTTGACCAACGGGTAGACAATGGCGGCCACCAGGGTGACCCCCATCACCGCTGGGAAGTCGAGGCTAGTGACCGAGGTAGTGGCGTAGCGCCCCAGCCCCGGCCAGTTGAAGATCGTCTCGGTCAGCACTGCGCCGCTCAGCAAACTGCCAAACGTCGTGCCAATGGTGGTCAGCACCGGCGGCAGTGCGTTGCGCAGGGCGTGGCGCAAGACGACGACATGGTGGGCCAGCCCTTTGGCGTGGGCGGTGCGGACATAGTCCTGCGACAGCACTTCGAGCAGGGCCGACCGCGTCATCCGCAGGAGAACGGCAGTCGAAAAATAGCCCAGCGTCACCGCAGGCAGGACGAGGTGATAGAGGCTATTTTGCAGCACAGCCCAATTGCCGGTCAGGAGGGCATCCACGGTGTAGAGGCCGGTGATAAAGTCGGGCGGGTTCAAGGTCGAGTCGAGCCGCCCAGGGCCGGGCAGCCAGCGCAACTGGCGGTAGAAAAGGCCGAGCAGCAGCAGCCCCAGATAGAAAATGGGGATCGAACCGCCGACCAATGCCAGCACGCGCGCCAGCGCATCAACCCAGGTGTTGCGGCGCAGCGCGGCGGCCATACCGAGCGGGATGCCAAAACAGAGGGAGACCAACAGCGCGGCCAGTGCCAGTTCGAGCGTGGCAGGCAAGAAGTCCCGCAGGTCATCGGCGACTGGGCGGCGCGTGCGGATCGAGATGCCGAGGTCCCCGCGCAGCAGGCGGGTCAGATAGCTGATGTACTGCTCTGGCACGGGACGGTCCAGGCCGAGTTGGGCGCGGTAGGCCGCGATGTGCTCTTCGCGGGCGTTGAGCGGCACCACGGGGATGAAGGGGCACCGCTGCAGCAACCCCATCTGCTTGATCACTTGGTCGGACGCGTAACCCAGCGGCCCCTCGAACCGGTTCGGGCTGACTTGCTCCAGCC
>CAZYQJ010000086.1:0-12190 GCA_964649925.1 uncultured Litorilinea sp. | reverse complement strand
AGTACAACTGGCCGATCTTGTTTTGGTCAATGTACTCCTTGACCTTGCGGATGCCCAGGTTGAAGATAAAGACATGGCCGACCATCAGCACCAACCCACGCTCATCTGCTAGGCGGATGAGTTGCCTGGCGTCTTGCGGGGAGGTGGTCATCGGCTTCTCGATGAGAATATGGCGACCGGATTCTAAGCACTGCTTGGCAATGGCATAGTGGGAGGTGGCTTGGGTGGCGAGGACGACAGCGTCCACATTGGGCGATGCGAGCGCTTCGTCCACACTGGTGGTCAACGTGGCCCCCGGCAGCCGCGGGGCAAGTTCGCGCAGCCGCTGCTCACGCACATCGCAGGCAACGGCGACGCGCGTATCAGGCAATTCATTGAAGACACGCAGATAGTTTGCTCCCCAGTAGCCGCATCCCAACACGGCGATACCCATTTTTCCGGACTTGCTTGTTTGATCTTGTGGCCGCGGGACGTTAATAATCATTCGGCCCCCTTTCCGGTAATCACCGCCGGAATTGTCAACAGAAGGATTTGAAGATCCAACCAAAAGGATTGGTGCTGAATATAATCAAGGTCGAGCCGCACCATTTCTTCAAAAGGGACTTGGCCCCGGCCCTTGACCTGCCACAGCCCTGTGATACCGGGTAAGGCAGCAAGCCGCTCATGGTGCCAGGTCTCGCGATACTCCATGACCTCGTATTCAGGGACGGGTCGGGGGCCGACCAGGCTCATCTCCCCGCGGAGGACGTTGAGGAGTTGGGGAAGCTCGTCCAGGCTGGTGCGGCGCAGGATTTTGCCAACGCGCGTAATCCTAGGGTCTTCGCTCAATTTGAACGCTGCGGCGGATGCGCCGCGCCCTTCCAGCGTGCCGTTCACGAACATCTGGATATGCGCCCGGTGCAGCGATTCGTCAGCGTCTTGAACCATCGAACGGAACTTAAACACTTTGAACTTGCGAACTTCCCAAACTGTGCGGCCGTCGATCAGCACGCGTCTTGCGCCGATACGCTCCTGACGGAAGAAAACCGGCCCTCGCGTGTCGAGCTTGATGGCCGCCGCAATGATCAGCATCACCGGTCCAAGCAGGGCAAGTGACAGCAAAGTAAGTGTCAAATCCAGGGCGCGCTTGGCGAGGTAGTACCGAGCCTTATCTTGCCCGCCTATCAGCGAAGTCGTCGCTTCAGACCATCGCCACCCGGTATAGCACTTGATGTCTCCGCTGTGCAGGTCTAGGTATTCTTTGCTGTACATCGAGCATGCTCCTGGTAGGTTGCACTACGCCTGGCTGGTGACGCGCTGCGCGACGCGTCGAGGATGTAGGGATTAAGAACGCTATGTCTCTGTGGCTGCGCTGCTAGATCGAGGCCAGGTATCGAGTCCGGAAGTCTGTCGGCGCGACGATTGCTGCCGACTTCGCATAATGAATGGTTATCGAGGTGACGGCGCGCGGGGTAACTATGCTGTCATGGAACCGTTGATGGAATAGCGCCGAAAATATTCCGCCCCTTGCCCGGCGCGGTTTACGACTAGGCCGACCAGATTTGCGCCAACGGCGCTGAGATGGTTACGTGCTGCACGCACGGTCTCTTGCATGGCGTGGGCCTGGCCCACCACCAACAAAACGCCATCGACCATGGGCGCGATCACGGCAGCATCGCTTACGGCCAACGTGGCAGGTGAATCAAATAGGATGAAATCCGCTTCTTGTCGAAGCTGGTCGATAAGGGAGGTAAACTGGGGGGAGTCAAGTAACACGCCGGGGTGGTTCGGCCTGGGGCCACAGGTAATGACGCGAACATTGGGTGTTTGAGTCTGCTGCAGTGCATCGTTCAGCGTACATTCCTGTCGTAAGACGCTCGATAGCCCGATGTCGGTGGACAGATTGAACAATCGATGAATGGTTGGCAGCCGTAGATCGGTATCTACGACGATGACATTGCGCTTGGCTTGGGCAAGCGCCAGAGCAAGATTCGCTACAATTGTAGACTTGCCTTCACCGGGCATCGCGCTGGTGACGAGCAGCGTTCGGGGGAAGGTGATGGGGTCTAGAAAGATCGTGGTGCGGAGATAGCGATAGGCTTCGGCTTCCGCCGTGCTTTCGGCTGCCAGAAGTAGGAGGGGCTGCTTGGTAGCAGGAATCTCGCCGAGCGTCTGCAATTCGGCGACGGCTTCTATTTGTTCCTTGGTGTAGAGCCTGCTGTCGAGATACTCATAGAAGAAAGCTAGCGCGACGCCTGCAATCAAGCTCAAGACTAGCGCCACTGCGATGTTAATTTCACGCCAGAATGGAGTGGGGATCAGCCCCAACCACATGGGCGTGTCGGGGACGCCAGCGGGGGCAAAGAGAGAGATGCGCCGGTCTCGTCCAGATTTGGTGGCGAGCGTCTGCTTGATCATGATCGTGGCCAGGTCGGTGGCCGCGGTGGCCGCCAGTTGAGGGTTTGGGTGCGTAACAGAGATGCGTAGCAACTCTGTCAACGGGACAGAGGCCACGTCAATTTGAAGCATGTCGGTCGAGACCCCCAGGCGCGCTTCGAGTTCGCGTATGACCGGGCCACTGGTCGCCAGTTCAGCGTAGGTATTCATCAGCCGGTCCGCCAACTGGATATCGCCTGTGTTGGCATCATTGTCGCCAGTGGTGGGAACCCAAACGGTGACGGATGCCTTGTAGCTGGGAGCCTGAGAATAGCTCCACCAGGCGGTTGCCCCTGACGCAACCAGCATGGTCAAGAGGATGAGCCAGAGACGACGTCGTAGGATTGTCATGTAAAACTTCAATTCCATTCCTTCTGCTCCGGGAGCAATGCTCAATCGTCTTCTGGATAGCGCCAGTATTGGCCGATCCAGTCTGTTCCCTCCACGACCAATGCGCCGATGTAGGCTGTGTTTAACTTCAATTCGTGCATGGACCACCGGTCCGCCGAATCTTCGGCGCTGCGTACTGAAAGCAGGCAGGCTGGCTCTCCAGGCCGACACGACACGTCGAATGTATGCAGCGGGATACTCAAGCCCTGTCCGCGTGCTTTGATATACGCCTCTTTGCGGGTCCAACAGTTATAGAACGCCACAGGCCGGAGGTTCTCTGGAACACTCTGCAACTCGGCCTGCTCGCGCGGTGAAAAGAAGTTGGCTGCGATGCCGGTGAAGTCCAACTCTGTCCTCACCTGTTCCACATCAATCCCCACCTGTCTATGTGCAACCACATAAACCGCCAAGTCACCCGAGTGCGCTACGTTGAACTGAAGATCTCCGGGAGCAGGCTCGACCACCGTTGGTCGGCCATACTGGTTGTAGGCAAAGCGGATGGCGCCGGGATGAATAGCCAGATAATGCCCGAGAATCGAGCGCAGGATACCGCGCGCGGTGACAAACATCTCACGGTCTTTCGCACGCCTGAAGCGTTGCGCCCGTTCCTGCTCATCGGCAGTGAGAAGCATCTCAAGTTTGGCGGTTGAATGCAGCGATAGCGTTGAGAGCCAAATGTGAACTTCGGACTTGCCCAGGCTGGGGGGGCCAGCCGGTTCTCGCCAGGGTGCTGACTGTGGCAAATGCATGGCGCTTTGACAACCAGGTTGTGATGCTCAGCGCTATATCATCAGGTCCATCGAAGAGGTTAGTGGACGTACATGTGAGGCCGTCAACCTGCGCTGTGCCGCGATGCTTTGGACTGCAGATTGCTCGGTACCACAGGCTATTCCGCCTTCGCCTTCAGTGGATCAACGGAAGGGTGGATTATGGGGGAGCGGATGCCATGATAATCGTGCTACAGGGCAATGGCCTTTTGGTGTTACTTGCCCACGATGTAGGGAGAATTTGTTGTGTGCGTAACACCGCTATTTGAAATCTGCCCAATCATCGAAAGCACGATTTCGCGATCCGGCTTCATTCCGCAGCGCAGTATAGCAGGGTGATGTGCGGTTGTCTATAGGTTTCATGGCCTTTTTGGGCAGAAAAACATATCAATGTTGACAGGTTTATGTGCGTCGCGTTGCCCTATAATGGGGCAGACACAGTGAAAGGTGTACCCCTGATTAGTTCATTGTGCCCTTGACACCGCTGTGATACTTCACATCATCACTCTATCCGGCCCGATCCGGTCAAGGGGCCAAAGGTCTTTATCGCCGGTGGAGGCTGCATCGCATCTTGTCATGGAGGCATCTGTGGGCAAACCGGTTGTCGTCGGGATTACGGGTGTCGGACACAGCGGGTCGACAGTATTGGCGATTGCGCTTGGCTTCCATCCGTGCATCGAGGCAGTGGGTGAATTGCACCGGTTGCCACGATCCGGCTGGACTCGCGACGACAAGCGGCGCTGTTCGTGCGGATCGGCAATCCATGCGTGCCCGTTCTGGTGTGAAACGTATGACCGCTGGACGGCAACGACCGGTCCTGATGCGCTGAAGCACTATATCCACCTGCAGGAGCGATTTGAGCGATCACAATTTGCCTGGCTGCATGTATTGCTGGAGAGCCGGAGGCCGACGGCTGCATTCGCCGCCTATGCCGATATGACGGGAGCGCTCTACCAGGCTATCTACGATGTCAGCGCAAAACCGGTGATTGTGGATTCCTCCAAGTCTCCGATGCGCCACTATGCCCTGCTGCGGACAGGGAGCGTCGATCTGCGTCTGATCCATCTGGTGCGCGATGGCCGGGGGGTAATCTTCTCACACAAGCAACCGCGCAAAGCAAAGGTGGAAGAAGGCGTTCCACATGACTCGGAGGTGTTACCTGCAGGGTTTACGGCGCGAGAATGGATGTCGACAAACTTGAAAAGTGAATGGGTGGCGCGGCAAATGGGGCGCGACCGGGCGATCCAGGTGCGCTATGAGACGTTCGTCGAGCAGCCCGAGCGGGTGCTGCGGGAGATCGGGGCGCTGATAGGCGAAGATTTGGAGGGGGTGGCCGGTGCGTTGGCTGCGGGCCTGCCCATTCAGCCAGGGCATTTGATGGGTGGAAACCGTCTGCGGATGTCTCGCGCCATTGTCCTGCGCGCGGACACGACCTGGAAAGAAAACTTGTCGCCGCGCGACCAGCAGGCATTTTGGCGTTGGGCTGGCTGGCTGGCGCGGCGCTATGGTTATCGCTCATGAGAGAGCGACAGGCCCCGTGGGGTCTGGAATACGACAGCATCGAAATCATAGGGCCTGTACAAGGGAGATGAGATGAAAGTTATCAGCGTGTTGGGGTTGGGATATGTAGGGTCAGTTTCAGCGGCATGTCTGGCGAGCCAGGGATGTCGCGTGCTGGGGGTGGATGCCAACCCCGTTAAGGTTCGGTTGATCAACGATGGCCAAAGCCCGGTGATCGAAGCCGGGTTGGACGAGATGATCGCCGAGATGGTCTCCTCCGGAAGATTGACAGCGCACACCGATGCTGCCGAGATGGTGGCTCAATCTGATATCTCGTTGATCTGCGTGGGTACGCCCAGCCAGGAGAACGGCAATCTGGATTTGCAGCATGTACGCAATGTCGCTGTAGACATTGGTCGGGGGCTGAGGCGGCGCGAGGCATATCACGCCGTGGTGGTCCGCAGCACCATGCTGCCGGGCAGCGTGGATTCGGTTGTGATCCCGCTGTTGGAGCAGGAATCGGGTAAGCGTGCAGGCCGGGATTTTGGGGTCTTCATCTATCCGGAATTCCTGCGCGAGGGGTCGGCGCTTGAGGACTATTATCATCCGGCGTTTACGTTGATTGGCAGTTATGCAGCGTGTGATCCGGAGACCTTAAGCCCGCTGCATCATGGGATTGATGCGCCGGTGTTGACGACCGATCTGCGTACAGCGGAGATGGTCAAGTATGTGAGCAATGCCTTTCATGCGCTGAAGGTCAGCTTTGCCAATGAGATCGGCACCATCTGCAAATCGCTAGACATTGACAGCCATGCCGTGATGGACATCTTCACCCAAGATACGCGTCTCAATATTTCGGCGAAGTATTTACGACCAGGGTTTGCGTTTGGCGGCTCTTGTCTGCCCAAGGACTTACGCGCGTTGGTCTACAAGGTCAAGACGTTGGACTTGGAAACGCCGCTGCTGCGCAACATCCTGCCCAGCAATGAGCATCACATTGACAATGCCTTTCGCTTGATCCAACAGACCGGACGGAAGAAGATCGGCATACTGGGGTTGAGCTTTAAGGCCGGGACAGATGACCTGCGCGAAAGCCCGATGGTGCAGTTGGCAGAAAAGCTGCTGGGCAAAGGGTACGATATCCGCATTTATGACCGTGATGTATCGATGGCCGCCCTCATCGGCACCAATCGCTATTACATTGACCAGGTGATCCCGCATATTTCGACGCTGCTTGTGTCGGAAGTAGACGATCTATTGGCACACGCCGATGTGCTGATCTTTGGCAAGACGATTGCTCAAATGGATGAGGTGTTGGCAGCGCTGCGCGCCGATCAACAGGTGATCGACCTGGTGCGCGTGGATATGGACGGCTATGACATCAACGGCAACTATCAGGGCATTTGCTGGTAGGCGACCGGCATCGACAAGCAAACCAGGATGTGTAAACGGCGGATGGAATTGTGATGCGAAATCGAGTCCTGATGATGCTGGAGAACGCTGCCTATCTGCAAGACAGCCGGGTGCGCCCGGAGGCAACGGCGTTAGTGGATGCGGGCTATCAAGTGTCGGTCATCACCCCTGGCATCATCACCGAACGGCCGTATGCGGTGGTGGATGGGGTGCATATCTACCGTTATCCGGTGCTGTTTCAGGGTCGCGGCGCGTTGGGCTATCTTTTCGAGTACGGTTATGCGCTGGTGGCGACCTTTATCCTTTCCTGGGTGGTGCTGGTGCACCGGGGGTTTGACCTGATCCATGCCCACAACCCGCCCGACATTTTTGTCTTCATTGCTGCGTTCTACAAGCTGTGGGGCAAGCGCTTTATCTATGACCAGCATGACTTGACGCCGGAGATGTATGGGGCGCTATTCGAGAAGCGCGACGGAAAGTTGGTTCAGCTTTTGATCTGGATGGAGCGGCTCTCTTGCCGGCTGGCCGACCAGGTGATCGTCGCCAACCAGTCGCATCAGCGCATGGCCATGCAGCGCAGCGGCGTGCCGCAAGGTCGATTTACGGTTGTCCGTAACGGGCCAAAGCTAGACGCCGGGACGCCGGTGGAACCGCAGCCAGGGATACGCCAGACGGGTAAGCTCGTGTTGTGTTATGTCGGCGTGATGGGGTATCACGACGGCGTGGATTATTTGCTGCGCGCGCTGGATGTGCTGGTGCACACGATGAAGCGCGCCGATCTGCACTGTGTCCTGGTGGGGGCGGGCGGTGCATGGCAGAGCATGAAATCCCTCAGCCAGGAACTGCATCTGGATGATTATGTCTGTTTTACGGAGTGGGTCGAGCGCAGCGAGGTCAACCGTTATATCTGTGCGGCGGATATCTGCGTAGCTCCCGAACCATCCAACCCCTATAATGACCGTTGTACGGTGATCAAGGTTGCCGAGTATATGGCGCTCGGTAAGCCGGTGGTTGCCTTTGACTTGCCAGAGCACCGGTATACAGCCCAAGCCGCGGCGTTGTATGCGCGCCCGAATGAGGTGGTGGACCTGGCGCAAAAGATAGCGACGCTGATGGACGATCCGGGGCTGCGCCAGTCGCTGGGCGAATTGGGGCGACGACGCGTCGAAAGCGAACTCGCCTGGCCGTACCAGGTCAAGCATTTGCTGGCCGCATACCGGGCGGCTGGATTACGGCCTGTGGGCTGATGGATCAGCGCATGGCGCGCAGCACATCCTCGGCGGCGGTCAGGGTTGCATCCATGTCTGCCTGGGTGTGGGCCGCGCTGATGTGGTTGCGTTTGAGCGCCAGTGGGCACATGAAAATACCCCGTTCCACCATTGCCAGCCGGAAAGCCTGGTCTTTGGCGTTGTCGTTGCGCAAGAGGTCGGTGTAGTTGCGCGGCAGGCCAAGATCCGGGTCCATAAAGTAGGGCACAAAGACCGACCCATACCCTGCGACCACCATTGGGATCCCTAGCCGCGCAGCGATTTCACTCAGCCCGTCACGCACATAGTCGCCCAGGGCGAAGATGTGTTGGTGGACTGTGCCGTCTTCCAGCGCGGCGATGGTCGCGAGCGCTGCCGCTGCCCCGACCGGATGGCCGTTATAGGTTCCCGCAATAAAGACCTTGCCGCCTGCTGTGGCAAACTGCATCATTAACTCGCGCTTGCCCGTGATCGCTGCGCAGGGGTAGCCGTTGGCAATGGCTTTGGCGAGCGTGGTGAGGTCGGGCATGACGCCCAGCTTTTCCTGATAGCCGCCCAGCCCGTGGCGGAAGCCGGTGATCACTTCGTCAAAGACCAGGACGGTTCCTGTCTCATCACAGAGGCGGCGTAAACCTTCGGCAAATTCCTGCGTGGGCAGCACGCAGCCGATGTTGTGGGGGATCGGTTCCAGGATCACAGCGGCATACTGCTCGGTGCGCAGTTCACGCTCGACGGCTTCCAGGTCGTTGAAGTCGAGGATCGTGGTGTTTTCGATGGCGGCGGGCAGCATGCCTGCGGAGCCGGGGTCTTTTTTGCCGATCATCTCCGGCGGGCTGATCACGTTCATCAGCAGATAGTCGTGCCAGCCGTGATAGGTTCCCTGGAACTTGATCAACTTCTGGCGGCCTGTATAGGCGCGCGAGAGGCGCACGGCGTGATGGGTCGCTTCGGTGCCGGTGTTGCACAAATGCGCCATCTCTGCGCTGGGCACATGCTCAACGATCTTGCGCGCCACGTCGATCTCATAAGAGGTTGTGCCCACACCCAGGAGATCGACCGTGTGGATGGAGTCGATCACGGCCTGGTTGACGCCAGGGTGGGCATGGCCGAGGATGATCGGGCCGAAAGCGGCGTGATAGTCGAGATAGCGGTTGCCGTCTACGTCCCACATATATGCCCCTTCGGCGCGCGCAAAGACGACGTCCAGCGGAATGCGGCGGATTGAGGTGTTGATACCGCCAGGCGTGACGCGGCGTGCTTCATCCATCAACGCGGTTGATTGGGCATGATCCAGATGGGGCAGCGTGGCACTCATGGCTCTTTCCTCTCCTGTGGGCTGGTTTGCATGGCAACTGCGCTGGGCACTTGCAAGGCATTGTAGCAGCCCATGCTGTATGTGTCTATGCAGTCTGATTGAATGGTCTTGTTCCACTCACAGCCGTATGCGTTGTGCGGCGACGGTACGATAGCGTAAGCGCGTTGAAAGGGGGATATGATGGCCGAGAGTGTGTACAAGATCATTGAGTTGGTGGGCACAAGCTCTGAATCCTGGGAAAGGGCGGCGGCGGTAGCGGTCGAGACAGCCGCCCAAAGCCTGCACGATCTGCGTGTCGCCGAGGTCGTCCAACTAGATATGCATCTGGAGGACGGCAAGGTGCTGGCCTACCGGGCAAAATTGCGGGTCTCATTCAAGTATCACACCGACGAGGACTGATACCCCCGTAGGCCGCGGCGGAAAGCCATCCCGGCATCATCCGCATCACCGCCCAGGCAGCCCGCGCGGGTCGGTATCAAAGGGCGTGACATCGCTGGTCTGCACCAGCCAATCCAATAGCCGCGCTTCCATCTGCTGGCGTACTGGTTGATAGGCAGGGTCATCGTAGCGGTTGCGTAGCTCCTGGGGGTCGGCCTGCAGATCGTAGAGTTCGCATTGTCCGGTGGGCCGGTAGATCAAGCGATGCGCGGCGGTACGCATGGCGACGGCGCGGCCTACGCTGTCGGGGTAATCCTGCTGCTGCTGGCCTTTGGGAAAGTAGATGTGGGTGGCGTCGCGCGCGAATTGGTCGCGATGCGGTCGCCCTTCGAAGCAGTGGGGTTCGTGGCGTGCATAGCCCCCTTCGGTAAAGACAGCGCGGTCTGGGTCACCGGGCGCGCCTTGTAGCTGGGCGGCATAGCTGCGCGCAAAATGAGTGTGCTGCGGCTCGATCCCGGCCTGTTCCAGCGTCGTCGCCATCAGGTCGAAGAGTTCGACCGGCTCCTGCACGACGTGACCGGGCTTGCCGCCCGGTGTGCGGACGACCAGCGGCACGCGCGTGATGACATCCTCCAAGCCACTCGGCCATTTCTCCACCAACCCATAGTCCCCGGCGTAGTCGCCGTGGTCGGAGAAGAACGAGAGGGTGGTGTTTTCTGCCAGCCCGGTCTCTTCGAGCGTCTCCATGACCTGGCCGAGCAGGTGGTCGATAAAGGCAGTCATGCCGAGATAAACCGCCTGTAGCTTCCGCAGCAGCGCGTCGTGCGCGTCATCATCCAGTTGATCGAGCCGCCGGTAGCGCCGGATGAGTGTGTGGAAGTCCGGACGGTCGGGCAGGTTGGCAGGGCGCAGCGGCGGCAGGTCATCGGGGTGGATCAGGTCATGCCACGGCTGCGGCGCGGAATAAGGACAGTGGGGGAAGGTCAGCGGCAGATAGAGCGCGAACGGCTCTTTGGGGCGTGAACGCAAGAAGCGGATGCCTGCCTGTACGTTGGCATAGTCGCCGTGATCCTCCAGCGGGCCGCTATATGGCTCATAGAGGAAAGAGTAGTAACGCGGGTCGTCTGGGTCAAAAGGATTGGGGCCAAACATGCCGCTGCCGCAGCGGTCGATTACATCTACGCTGTCGGCAAAACTCGCGGTTGATAGCAGGTCGTTCTTGCCATACCAGTGGACGGTGTACCCGGCCTGCTTGAGCGAGCGCAACAAGTTGGGTTCGTCGGGCCGCAGCATATGCCAGAGCGTACGGTGGCCGCGCACATGGGGATACCACCCGGTCATCATGCTGCAGCGGGACGGGGTGCAGACGGGGTGCTGTACATGGCACTGGTCGAAACGTGTCCCTTGGGCGGCGAGCGCGTCGAGATTGGGAGTCTGCGCCAGGGGGTGGCCGTAGCAGCCGGTGCTTTCGGCGCGCAGTTCGTCGGGCATGAAAAAGACGAAGTTCATGGCGATCTTCTAGGCGGAGGGCGCGTGGGCAAGGCTATCTGCCGGTCCCCAGGGGGCCAGCGCGACCGTGCCATAGGGGTTGAAGATAATGTCCTGCTCTTGGGCGGCGAACTGCCACATCTTGCGTACCAGGGTTTGCTTGACGGTTTGGTAGTCGGGGTGGTCGGCCAGGTTGACCATCTCCTGCGGGTCTTTTTCTAGATCGTAAAGCTCGTCAAAGTCGAACCCGTTGTAGACATACTTATGGGTTTTTGTGGCTACCATGCGCTGCGTGTAGTAGAGTTCCACGCCGTTGAACTGGCTGTAGACCGCATCGGGCCAAGCGGCGGGCGTCTCTCCGCGCAGGAACGGGGCAAGGCTGCGCCCGGTCAGCCCTTCGGGAATGGGGACTCCGGCCAGTTCGAGAAAGGTTGGGGCGAAGTCGGCCAGGGTGATGAACGCATCCACGGCGCGGCCAGGGGCTTCGATGCCCGCGGGCCAGCGCATGATGCAGGGGATGTGATAGGCTTCGCGAAAGGCTGCCACGCCTTTGAGGAACAGCCCATGCGCGCCCATGTAGTCGCCGTGGTCGGATAGGAAGATGACCAGGGTGTTGTCGGCCTGGCCGCTGGCGTCAAGCGCATTGAGCACTTCGCCAAAGAGCGCGTCTTCGAGCGTGCAATAGGCCCAGTAGTGGGCAATGGCCTCGCGCACTTCGCCTTCGCTGAGTTGGTCCCAAAGCTGGCGGCGCTGTCGCTGCAGGATGCGGGGCTTATCTGCCAGCGTATCAGCGTAGCTGGCGGGCAGCGTGACATCGGCGGGATTCACCTGATTGGCGAATGTCTCCGGCACGTTATATGGGTCATGCGGGCCGACTGGCCCCACAAAGAGACACCACGGTTGATCTTGCGCCGTGAGTTCGCCCAAAGCATCGACCGCGGCCTGGACGACCCTGGCATCGTGCAGGGCTTCGTAGCCTTTTGGCCCGGCGTCGGGCAGCGTCTTGTAGACCACGAAGTCACCCCAACCGGGGCGCAGTATATGGCCGCGGCGGCGCGTTCCGTCATCCGGGGCAGCAGTGCCATGCCGCCACTGGTCAATCGAGCGGTGATGCAGTGCGCCTTTGGCGGCGGTGACCTCTCGCTCCTCCCAGCCCCGGTCTGCCGGTCCTTCCAACACCGAGACATGCCACTTGCCGCAGAGCGTCAGATTGTAGCCTGCCGCGCGCAGCAGTTCCGAGAAGGTAACGACCCCGTCTGCCAGTCCATAGTGAATCG
>CAZYQJ010000085.1:228-12268 GCA_964649925.1 uncultured Litorilinea sp. | reverse complement strand
GTTCTTTGGCTTTCTCGCCAAGGAATCTTTGCTCGAAACCTTTTATCATCACCTTGAGACCATATCGCCCCTGGTCGGCTGGGCCGGGCTGATCATCGATGCCATTGCCGGGGCCTTCTTTGTCGCCTACAGCCTGACCTTACTCTGGGAGGCATTCCTGCGCGGGCACGCCGAACAGGACCCCGCTCACGTACACCATGCCCCCAGCTTTTCCTTCGTGCTGCCGCCGCTGGTGCTGACCCTGATTGGGACAGCTATCCTTTTCTTGCTCACCCCTACAGGCAGCCTGCTGCTCGATGCGCCCGCCGGGGCCATCTTCGGCAACCCCATCCACATGCACCTGGCTTTATGGCATGGCTGGAACATGGTGCTGATCATCAGCCTGCTCGCCATTGCCGGGGGTCTGCTCATCTTCTGGGGGCGCAACAGCGTGCGCGCCGCGCTCCATGCGCTGCCACCCACCTTTAACGGGGCCTACGCCTTTGACCGCCTTATCCACTATATCTATGCCTCTGCCACCTGGATCACGCGCATCATTCAGGGGGGCACACTGGCCCAGCAGGCCAGCATCACGCTGGGCGTGGCGGCTATTGCATTGGCCTTTTCACTCGTTGCACTGCGCTGGCCGGAGGACTTGCGCGCCCTGTGGGGAACGACTCCCCAGGCAGCGGAGGTCATCCTGGCTGTGCTGGGCGGGATGGCCGCCATCACCACCGTGCGCGCACCCACGCGGCTTAGCGCCATTATCAGTTCTGGCCTGGTCGGCGTGATCATCACCCTCTTCTTTGTCTTTTTCAACGCCCCCGACCTGGCGCTGACCCAGTTGCTGGTGGATGTCCTGACCGTGGTGTTGCTGGTGCTCGTCTTTTACCGCATCCCACCGCGACCGGTGCCGCCGTTTCGCCGCGTTATCCAGTTGCGGAACACGCTGGTTGCGGTTCTGGTGGGCGCGCTCGGATTCTTGCTCACCCTGTTCAGTGTAGGTGCGTCGTTTGCCCCGGTCATTGGCGATTACTTCTCGCTCAATGCGGTGGCGCTCGGACACGGCGCAAACATTGTCAACGTCATCCTGGTAGACTTTCGCGGCTTTGATACGCTCGGCGAAATCACGGTGCTAACGATTGCAGCGGTCGGCGGCTATTCGGTCCTACGATCCGTCTTCTTCCGCCCGCGCCCGCTCATCCCACCAGAAACGGTCGCCGAGAATGGACCTGAAAACGAGTAATTCCCATGCCTGAACTCTACCTGCGACTTCTCGACCGCATCCTGACGCCGGTTCTGCTCATCCTGGCGTTCTCACTCTTTATGCGCGGCCACAATCTGCCCGGCGGCGGCTTCATTGCCGGGCTGGTGGCAGCAGCGGCGATTGAGCTACAGATCCTCAGCCGGGGTGATGAATACGTGCGCCAGCGTTTGGGGCCCTATCTCCAGCCGCTCAGCGGCATCGGCCTGCTGATGTCCGCCACTGCCGCGCTGATAGGTTTCAGCCAGGGTGGTTTTTTCAAAGCGGTATGGGGCCATCTCCAACTTGGCGTCCTTGAACTGGAGTTTGGCACGCCTCAGTTGTTCGATCTTGGCGTCTTTCTGGTCGTCATCTCGGTCATCGTTTCCTACTTTCTCGCCCTCAGCAGGCGCAACACGGAGTCGGAACAATGATGGGACTCACCATGGCCGCCTTGGTTGGCGTCCTCTTTGCCACAGGAACCTATCTGGTACTGCGCCGTGAACCGATTGGCGTCATCCTCGGCTTTAGCTTGATCACCTACGGGACGAATGCCCTGCTCTTCGGCAGCAGCACATTGGCGCGCGGTGTCCCGCCCATCATCGAGGACAAAGAAACATTCACCGGCGACATCAGCCACTTTGTCGACCCGCTGCCCCAGGCGTTGGTCCTCACCGCCATTGTCATCAGCTTTGGCGTAACCGCGTTTATGGTCGTGCTGCTCAACCGGCGCAACGAATTGCTGGGCGAAGATACGCCCGATATCACTGCCGGGCCATCCATTGTGAACGATCCCTTTGCCCCTTCCAGCCGTTTCTTGGACGATCTAGACCGGCAAGCCGATGATTACGAATGGCTGGAAGACGAACTCGACCAACCTAGTCGCGCCGCCGAAACTGAAGACGAACTGGAATACGGGAAAGAATGAGGACGCGCCCATGCATCTTGACCCCAACTGGTTAGCCGCCCCTATCGTCATCCCTCTCCTCACCGCCGCGCTCGGTCTGCCCTCAATTCGCCGGGGGCTTCAGAGCGCAGCCGTGTGGCAGCAGCGGTTTGCCATCTTGGGCCTGATCGCCAACCTGGCCACGGCCATTCTACTCCTGGTCTATACGCTGGGTGATCGGCGTCTTGTATTTCAGGTGGGGTTATGGCCTGCTCCCTTCGGCATCACCATCATTGCCGATGGGTTGAGCGCCATCATGCTCACGCTCACCGCCATTCTCGCCCTCGCCACCGTCGTCTATGCCGGGGGCACGCTCGATGCGCGCGCCAAACTCAACTACTACCCGCTGGTCTGTCTGCTGGTTATGGGCGTCAATGGCGCATTCCTGGCGGGCGACATCTTCAACTTGTATGTCTTTTTTGAAGTGCTGCTGGTGGCAAGTTTCGCCCTGCTGACGCTCGGTGGGCAGCTCGGCCAGATCAACGGCGGCATCCGCTACGTGCTGCTCAACCTGCTGGCGTCCACCATTTTTCTGGCCACGGCGGGCATCATCTACGGCACGCTGGGCACGCTCAACCTGGCGCACATTGCCGAACGGATGCCGCAATCGCCGCGCTCCATCCAGGTGCTGATCGCCGGTCTCCTACTCGTCACCTATGGCAGCAAGGCGGGCTTGTTCCCGCTCTTCTTCTGGCTTCCGGCCAGCTATCACACACCGCACCCCTCGGTGACTGCCCTCTTTGGCGGGCTGCTCACCAAGGTGGGCGTCTATACGCTCTTCCGGCTCTACCCGCTGATCTTCCCGCACATCCTGCTTGAATGGCAGACGCTGATCCTGATCATCGCCGGGCTGACCATGATCACAGGTGTGTTGGGTGCGCTGGCGGTCAACACCATGCGCCGCGTACTCAGCTTCCACATCATCAACCATGTCGGCTACATGGTCATGGGGTTGGGGCTAGCAGTCGGAGGAGACCCCGCACTGGCCGCCTTTGCGATGAGCGCGGGCATCCTCTACCTCATCCACCACATGATCGCCAAGACTGCGCTGCTGATGGCCGGGGGCGCAGCCGAACTGGAAGTGGGCAGCGGCAGCCTCTTGCGCAACCGCCTGGCCGGTCTCACCCGTCGCCAGCCGGTATTGGCGGCCCTCTTTTTCATCGCCGCCATGACGCTGGCGGGCATCCCCCCATCCAGCGGCTTTGTCGGCAAGCTCTCGCTGCTCCAGGCTGCCATCAGCACAGGCCACTGGACGATTGCGGGTGTCAGCCTCGCCGTCAGCCTCTTCACCTTGATGAACATGCTGCGCCTCTGGCAGAAGGCGTTTTGGGGTGAAACCGATCTGCCCGACACCCCAACGCTGCTCACTTCGCGGGCGCGGCGCTGGGCCACCCTCGCCCCAATCGCTGTCTTGGTCGCCTTGAGTCTGACCATCGGCATCTTCGCTGGGCCGTTCTTCCACTGGTCAGGCATCGCCGCGCGCCAGGTGATGGATCGCGAAGGCTACATCGCCGCCGTTGCCCCCACCGATGAAATTGAGTATCTGGGAGTCAGCGATGGAGAATGATATCCGCGAACGACAGCACCGCATGATCACGTTGCTGTTGATCAATTTGCTAATCGCTGCCGTCGCGCCTAACTTCTACCATCTGCCCTCCAGCCTGTGGACAGAGACCGTGCTATCGTTCATGGCCGGGGCCATAGTTCTGGTCCTGATAGACCGGCGCTATGGCCGATTTCTCTGGTTCACGACCATATTCGCCGCCTATTTCAGCTGGCAAGTCATCCTGAGCAATCTTTCGGTGGCGTGGCTGGTGCTACAGCCCAGACCCAGGATCGACCCTGGCATCGTCGCCATCCCCTTGGAGGTCCGTAGCGGTCTAGCGATCACAACCCTGGCCTCTTCCATCACCCTGACCCCAGGCACAATTACGATAGACCTGGATCGCAAAGGGCAGAGCAAACCGATCCTCTACGTTCATTCGCTCGTCGTACACGACCCCAACAAGCTACGTGCTTCGATCAAAAGGGGATTTGAACGCATGGTCTTGCGCATTTCGCAAGAGGCGCAGTAATGACAGCTATGGGATACGCCACCGCATTAGGGACTGCTACCGGCTATGGAGAGTAAAATCAGCGAGCGGCAAAACCGCATGATCACATTGCTGCTGGTCAATGTGGTGATCGTCCTGCTTGCACCCAACTACTACCGGGTCTTTACCCAACTCTGGGGCGATTACCTGTTGGCCTTTGTCGTTGGGGCTGTTGCGCTAAACGTCAACGACCGGCGCTATGGTCGTTTTCTCCTGAGTGTTGCGCAGTATATTGGCTATTTCGTCTGGCAAATGATTCTCAGTAGCCTGTCGATGGCCTGGTTGGTACTCCAGCCCAAACCCAAACTGGACCCCGGCATCATTGCCGTGCCGCTGGACATCGACGGCGATCTGGAGATTACAACCCTGGCCTCCTCCATCAACCTGACTCCTGGCAGCGTCAGTATTGAGCTAGACCGCGGCAGGGAAAGGCCGGTTCTCTATGTCCACTATCTGGTTGTGGGCGATCCGGATCGGTTGCGCACCTCGATCAAGTCGGGGTTCGAGCGCATGATCATGCGAATTTCACGGGGGATAACGTGATACTTGAATTCGACCGCATTCTCGATCTGCTGATCCTCATCTTGGTGATCTCGCTGGCGATCTGCTTTATTCGCCTCTATCTTGGCCCCGACGTGCCCAATCGGACGGTGGCCTTCGACGCCATCGCCGTTCACACAGTAAGCATTGTCGCCCTCTTTGCGATCCGGAATGACGCGCCCGTGCTGCTGGATGTCGCCATTGTCACCGCCGTGCTCGGCTTCTTGGGGACCACCATGCTCGCCCGCTATCTTGAGCGACAGTTCACCCTCTATCGCGACCTATTTGACCGCGCCCAACAAAACGCCCAGCAACGTGGCGGTTTGCCTCGGAAATAGATGTGGAGTTTCGCATGTTACCATCCATACTCATAATCCTCGTTTTCGCAGCCGTGGGCGTCTTCTTTACCCTGGTCAGCGCGATCGGCATCCTGCGCCTGCCCGATGTCTATGCGCGCATGCACGCCGCAAGCAAAGCCTCCACGCTCGGCGTCAGTTGTATCCTGCTCGCCGCAGGTCTCTACTACGGCGAAGATCAACTGCTGCGCATGGTCATCTTGATTGTACTCTTCTTTATCACCAGCCCTATCGCTGCCACCACCATGGCGCGCGCAGCCTACCGCACCGATCCTGACAAACGTTTCATTTTGCATTATGATGAACTAGCCGCCGCCCAAGCCCAACAGGCCGAAGCAGGCGAGACTTCACAGTTTCCGGAACGACTAGTAGACTGAGGAGAGGTTCTCTAGGTGTCTCACCATTCATCGTCCCCCAGCGATTCAAACGGCGACCCGGCTGGCCGCCATGATGAATTTCAACAGCTATTTGACGTAATCGTCGACCGCCGCGGCACAGACAGCGGCAAATGGGCCTGGTTTGGCGATGATGTCCTGCCCATGTGGGTGGCTGATATGGATTTTGAATCCCCGCGGCCCATTGTCGAGGCGATTCAGCAGCGCGCGGTCCACGCTGTCTTTGGCTATGGCAAAGACCCTGTCGAACTGCGCGAGGTGGTCTGTGCGCGCCTGGCCCGGCTCTATCACTGGGAAGTACAGCCGGAGCAGATCGTCTTTGTGCCAGGTTTGGTCAGCGGGCTGAACGTCGTCGCCAGGGCTATCGGCAAACCGGGGACAGGCGTCTTAGCCAACACCCCTGTCTATCCGCCCTTTCTCACTGCCCCGACCAACCAACAGCGCATCACGCAGACCGCACCCCTGGCCCAGCAGACCCGCCGCGATGCGCAGGGGCGGCCCTATCTCCACTATGAGATCGACTTCGACGCCCTAGAGGCCGCGGTGACGCCCGAAACCCACCTCTTTATGCTCTGCAATCCCCACAACCCCGTGGGCCGGGCCTATACACAACAGGAGTTGACACAGCTGGGCGAGTTCTGCCTGCGCCATGACCTGATTATCTCGTCCGACGAAATTCACTGTGACCTCTTGCTAGACGGCAACCAGCATCACCCCATCGCCGCGCTGTCTCAAGAACTGGCGAACCGCACGATCACGCTCATGGCCCCCAGCAAGACCTTCAACATCCCTGGGCTGGGGTGCAGCATGCTCATTATCCCAGACGCATCCCTGCGCGCCCAGATCAACCAGGCGGCGGCCGGGATCGTCCCGCATGTCAATGTGTTGGGGTTTGTTGCGGCCCATGCCGCCTATACGGAGTGTGATGCGTGGCTAGATGCGCTGCGCGCCTACTTGACCCGCAATCGAGACCTGCTCTTTGACTTTGTGCACACCCATATGCCGCAGGTCTCCATCACGCGCCCCGAAGCGACCTACCTGGCCTGGCTGGACTTTCGCAACCTGGACGTGACCAACCCCCAGCGATTCCTGCTGGAACAGGCCAAAGTCGCACTGAACGACGGCAAACCCTTTGGAGAAGAAGGCGAGGGGTTTGTGCGCCTCAACTTTGGTACGCCGCGCGCCCTCCTGCAGCAAGGTCTAGAACAGATCGCCGCGGCGCTAAACCGCGTTACCGCCTAAGTACAGCACGGGCTAGTCGTCACCAGCCCCTTTCACCGCCAGACCGAGCGCCGCGGCCTCCCCCCGCCGCGCGCTCACCTGGCGCACGACCTGCAGGGTCATCATCACGATCACCAGATAAACGATGGCGGTTGCGCCAAACACGCCCCGTTGACCAAACCACACTGCAATCGCCGCGCCGATCATCGGCGCGACACTGCGCGCCGCTGCGTTCACGCTTGTATCCAATCCATAGATCGCGCCCTGATTCCCACTGGGCGCCCATAAATTCATCAGTGCCGCCAAAGCAGGAACCAACCCACCCGCCGCAAACCCGCCCGCCGCGTGCAGCAGACCTAACTGCCAGGTATTGGTCACAAACGGCTGCGGCACATAACAGAGCGTCGCTACCAATGCCGACCCGATCATCACGCGGCTGTGGCCGATGCGGTCGCCAATTCGCCCCAGCCAGACGGCGCTTAATGCCCCTGTCACGGCGGACGCGCCGATCACCAACCCCGTGATCGAGGCGGCCCCCTCCTCGCTGCCGTGAAGATGCACCACAAAGAGCGAGATAATCGGCAGAATCATGTTCTGGCCCAGGCTGCGCAAAAAGTTGAGTTCATACAGCCCGCCCATCCCCGGCGCTTTGAGCAACTTGCGGTAGCCGTCGAACAGCCCGCTGGCCGCGGCGCGTGGCGCAGGCTTGAAGTCCTCACGCACCCAGATCATGGCGCATACACACGAAAGCCCCAGCAGCGTTCCGGTGATCCAAAAACTCTCGCGGAACCCAAAGGCATCGCCTAACACGCCGCCGACCACCGGCCCCGCAGCCACACCCACCGACCGCGCCATTTGCAGCAGCCCCAGCGCTTCGCCTGCCCGTTCACGCGGGGCCACCGAAACCGCCAGCGCGCTCGCCGCAGCCACCACGCCAGTCACCAATCCCTGCAGGGTGCGCAGGAGCACAAGCTGTTCGGCGTTCTGTGCAAAGCCCATCAGCCCGATCAAGATCGCGCCGCCCACCGTCGCCCGCACCAACATCACCTTGCGCCCGTAGCGGTCGGCAATCGCGCCCCAAATAGGCGACGCAACCATCATCGTTACAGCCTGTGAGGAAAAGACCAGCCCCGACCAAAATTCGATACTGCCCCCGCTGGCAACGCCGATCTCCTTGACATAGAGCGGCAAGAAAGGGAATACCAGGCTGAATCCAGCCGTGGAAAGCAGCTGTACAAAGAACAAAATATAAACGGTGCGTCGCCAGGCAGGCACAACAAAACCACCCTTCTACCCAAACCGGCGCGCCGGGCAGCGCGCCATCTATACCTCAATACTACCCACAAACCACCAATCTGATACTAAAAGTCTAGCATAGAAATACTTAGGTAAGCTAACAGACCCAGTGTGATGTTATAGGTCGCGTGTAGCGCCATCGCGGTGGTGGTGTTGTGCCGAATCCGTACCCACCCCAGCACCAACCCCACCAACAAGACCGCAAGCGTCGAGATCGTGATCCCATAGTTGCTGTGGATGAGCGCAAACATCAGCGATGTAACCACCAGCCCAAAACGCGGCTGCGCCGCGCCGCGGAACAGCGGTTCTTCCCCCAACGCAGCCGACAGCCCCAACGTCAAGATGCCAAAAGGCGTCTGAAAGAGCGGCCCTAAAAGCTGTTCAGTCAACCGCTCTACGTCCGGGTCCGCCCCGGCCCCCACCAGCGATGCCCCATATTCCAGTATCAGGACAACCGGAACCATCACAACCCCCAACCCGATCCCGATCCCCCATTGGCGAGCGGTGGGCATCGTCACACCTAAGCGCGTCAGCGTCTCACGCCAGTCGCGCCGTGTCAACCAGCCCACACCCACCATTGCCAACAGCGCCGTCAGGATCTGCTGTCCCCACAAAGTCAGCAGCGTTGCCTCTTGTTGGGCCTCGCCTGTCTCAGCCATCAAGTCCGCCAGATTTCCTAGCCCCATCCCCAGCGTGACCATCAAGCTGGTCAAGATCAACATCGAGAAGGCCAACGCTACGCCATGAACGGGGTTTTGCGGGTCGATAGGCAGCACGCGCGCGATGGCCTGGCGCACCGGCGGCAGCATCAACACCAGTCCAACCAGCGATGGCAGCCACAGCCCCAGCGCGATCAGCGGCATTGACTCCACGCCAGCGGCGAACAACTCTCCGCCAGTCTCCTCCCACAATTCCGGCTGCGCCTGCAGCAGCGCAGCCCCAAGCTGTGTCAGCAGGCCCATGCCCAGGCCTGCCACGTAGATCAGGCCCATCAACAAATAGGCGACCAGTGCCGCGGTCTGATGCGGTTCCCCCTGAGCGCGCCGCCGCTCTGCGACGTTTGCCACCAAAAAAATGGCAAAGAATGGGACAAACAGAAGGATCAGGCTGATCAATTGGGACATAAGTCTCTCCCTGATGAAATGTGGATAATAGCCCAAGCATACCACAAACACCCCTTGCAGGCTGTGATGCCGCTCCCAGGGCCTGCCCTGCGCAAAAGTCGATTCGACAAACCGCGCCCAAATCCATACAATGGGACAAGCCGTCCAACATCCGCGGGACGGCGCGGTGGCATCCCGCAGCAGAGGCCGGGTTCCACCAGCACAGCCGGGACAAGACAGTGATCCGATGAATCCCCATAGGTGACTCATGCACGGCCATGAAGAGCACGCGCAACCGTTTGTCGATCCAGACGCCACCCCCCGCGCCGCCTCCACCCAGGACGCGCCCCCTGCTGCCACGCCATTGGCCGAACCTGCGCCTGTCATCCAGCCCAGCCAGCGCGTCTATGCGCCCAACGTGCCGCTGACATCGCTCTCCCTGGACGAACTGACGCATGCCGACAGCGTCTATAACCGCGAACTCAGCTGGCTTGATTTCAACTGGCGCGTCCTCAACGAAGCGCTGGACAGCCGCAACCCCCTGCTGGAGCGGCTCCGGTTTATCGCCATTACGGCCAGCAACCTGGATGAATTCTTCCGCAAACGCGTCGGCGGGCTCAAACGCCAAAAGGCCGCCGGGCTTGCAAACCTTACGCTCTCTGGCTGGTTCCCGGATTTCCAACTGCAGTTGATCGCCAAAGCCGTGCGCCCCATGGTGGAGGCGCAAAGCAACTGCCTGCTCGACGATATCCTGCCCGCGCTGGCCGAACATGGCGTGCGCATCCTCGATTACTCTCAACTTGACTTTGAACAACAGCAACAGTTACGCGCTTATTACCTGAGCGAGGTCTATCCAATCCTGACCCCGCTGGCAGTAGACCCCGGTCACCCTTTCCCCCATCTCAGCAACCTGAGTCTCAGCCTGGGCGTCTTTCTGCGCGACCCCGTGAGCGACGAAATTCAGTTTGCACGCGTCAAAGTGCCCCACAACCGCCCGCGCTGGGTTCCGCTGGAAACGCCTTTTCACTTCGTCCCGCTGGAACAGGTGATCATCCATAACCTAGATACACTTTTCAGCGGCATGGACATCGTCGCCGCCTATCCCTTCCGCGTGACGCGCAACGCCGACATGGCACGCAACGAAGAAGAAGCCGACGATCTGTTGGACATGATCAGCGAAGAACTGCGCGAGCAGCGCTTTGCCGCCATTGTCCGGCTTGAAGTCGATGAGGCCATGCCCCCAACCATGGTCTCCATCCTCCAGCATGAACTGGAACTAGAACAGAACGACCTCTATCCCATCCGCGGCCTGCTGCGGCTGGCCGACCTCTTCCCCCTGGCCGACCTGGGGCTGCCGCACCTCAAATATGAACCGTGGACACCCATCACCCCGCCGCGCTTTGCAGGGCTGGATCGCCAATCCCGTTCGGGCGACCTCTTCTCAGTGATCCGCCAGGGCGACTTGCTGGTCCATCACCCCTATCACAGCTTCAACGCCACCACCCAACTCTTTATCGAAACCGCCGCGCGTGACCCGCAGGTGGTCGCCATCAAACAAACGCTCTACCGCACGAACGCTGACTCGCCGGTGGTCGCCGCCCTGATCCATGCCGCCGAGCGCGGCAAACAGGTGGCTGTCCTGGTCGAAGTCAAGGCACGCTTCGACGAAGCGCAAAATATCGAGTGGGCGCGCGCCCTGGAAAATGCCGGATGCCACGTCGCCTATGGCCTGGTCGGCCTCAAGACCCACTCCAAACTCTCGCTGGTGATCCGTGAGGAAGAAGAAGGGCTGCGCGCCTATTACCACATCGGCACAGGCAACTACAACCCCAAAACCGCCACCCTCTATACCGATATCGGGCTGTTGAGTTGTGACCCTGAGATCGGCGCAGACATCATGGATGTCTTCAACTTCCTCACCGGCTACAGTCGGCAGATCCTCTATCGCAAGCTGCTCGTCGCCCCGGTCAACATGCGCCAGCAGTTCATGGACATGATCGATGCCGAAATTGCCCACGCCCTCCACGGTCGCCCGGCCCACATGATCGCCAAGATGAACGGCATGGAAGACCCGACGCTCACGCGCAAGCTCTACGAAGCCAGCCAGGCCGGGGTGCAAATTGACCTGATCGTGCGCGGCAACTGCCGCATCCGCCCCGGTCTTCCCGGCATCAGCGACAACATCCGCGTGGTGAGCGTGATCGGCCGCTTTCTCGAACACTCGCGCATCTGGTACTTCCATAACGGCGGCCAGCCGCGCTACTTAATTGGCAGCGCCGACTGGATGAAGCGCAACCTCTCCGACCGCGTCGAGGTCATCGTCCCCATCGAAGACCCACGTCTCCAGGAGCAACTGGCAGCTATCCTCCGGGCGAGCCTGCAAGATCACCGTCAGGCCTGGGAGATGCTGCCGGATGGCCGCTATCGCCAGCGCAGCCCCCGCAAGGATGACAATTACAGCCCCCAAGCCCTGGGCACACATCAGGTACTGATGCGCCAGGCGCGCCTGCTCGCTGCTCAACTCCAGGACGAATCCTAACCACAACGCGCCCCCTATCATCTGCCCGGAACTTTCGCGTGCCCCTAGACGTTGCTAGATAGAGCAACGCCAAGCTGCACAAGAGAATTCGCAAAACGAACGACCGGACGCCGGTCGGTATGCAACTAGAAGTAGCCGGTCGGGTCGGAGAATCTACACGAGAATGGCGGAAACTGCGTCGCGCTCTTCCTCAAGTTCCTGGCCTGTCTCCGCGATCATCTGGCGGTCAAAATCGCTGAGGGTCAGCCCCTCGACGATATGATACTGCCCATTGCTGATCGTCACCGGATAGCTAAAGATCACGCCTTCGGGTGCGCCGTAGGCGGGCG
>CAZYQJ010000085.1:0-218 GCA_964649925.1 uncultured Litorilinea sp. | reverse complement strand
GATCGCCATACTGACCCAGTCCCCCGCGGGCGTGCCATGGTACCAGCTCTGCACGTGGTTGATGGCGGCGTTGGCGGCGCTGGCCGCGCTGCTCTGCCCGCGCGCCTCGATTACCGCCGCACCGCGCTGCTGTACGGCAGGGATAAAGGTCTGCCGAATCCAAGCGTCATCCCCAATCACATCGGCAGCCGGTCTGCCGCCGATCTCGGCGTGATAGG
>CAZYQJ010000084.1:5047-12287 GCA_964649925.1 uncultured Litorilinea sp. | reverse complement strand
GGCGGCTGTCATGTGACCGCAGCGGCGCGGCCAGCACCTTCACCGGGACGCCCAGCGCGTAACGATCCATCGCTTCTCGCGGTGCCTCTGCGGTGTCTATGCGGCGGCGTTGACGGGCTGAAGCAGCCAGTTCACCATGTCCAGCCGCCGCGCAAAATGGAGCAACGGCGCGTCCGCAGGCAGGGTGATGCCCGCGGCCTCGGCCATTGTGTTGATCTCGATCTCTGCGCTGGCAGGCTGCAAGGGCCAGCGTACGTGGTGGATCTCGGCGCGGTAGGCGCGGCCATGCGAGTCCACCGTATACAGGCAGTAGCGTTCGGTCAGCCAGGCTTCCAGCGAACCGGGCACGCTGTGATAGATGCCGCCGGTCGGCCCATAGCGGGCGATGAACTGGGCAGGCGGCGCACCGGCATGGGTGCGCGTGCTGGTGTACTGGATGATGCCGTCTTGCTCCTGCACGCGCATCTTGGCGCGGAAGTAGGGCAGCCTAAACCCCCGGCGCGCCGCAGCCACGGCCAGCGCGTTGCCCGCATCCAGGCTGAAAAAATAGACGCCGGGCCTGGGGTCATCCGAACGGGGCGAGCGCACGTAGGTGCGCACATTCATCTCGGGGAACGCAGAGACGCCCGGCACGGCAGGCACAAAGCGCGGGCGTACATGGCTCATCCGAAAAGGGACGATCCCCAGCCAGCCCACCCCATCGAAGGTGTCTATCTCCAGCGGCGGCGGAACCAGGGCGCGCAAGGTCTCCACCGGGACAGGCCAATGGGCAAACAGAAGATCATGCCAACTCTGGCGCATGACCCAGGGCTGGGTGGGCAGCCGCCAGGGACGATGTTCCGTCGTGGTCAGGAGGGTACGGACGATCAGGTTGCTCATGCCAAGACGGCTCCAATATGCAGCAGCCCCAAGAGCGCGAACCCGGTCAGGATCCACCAATCCCCGGCACGACGGCCTAGATAAAGCTGGGCCACCGCGCGGATCAGCCAGAAACCGGCAATCCACAACCCCAGCGGCAGCGCATAGGGCTGCCCTAGCCAGCGCGGGGCCAGCAGATCCACAACGCCGATCCCCACCAGGGTATAGCTGGCGGCATGGTTCATCACCCAAGTGATGCCGTAGACGTCGCTGCGCTGGGTTGCATAGCGCAGCGGCCCCAGCCGCATCGGGCGCAACGCCTGCCCCTGGCGCGGGATGGCGCTCGCAAAATCCCACAACAGCGGAAAGAAGAAATGGACCGTGCCCAACGTCACTGTAAAGACACCGGCTGCGATCATGCTGGCAGTGATCAGAAAAGGCGGCATACGCGACCACTCAAACAGGGTTTGGATTGATGGGGCACTGAACCAACTCGCCCTATTGTAGCACAAGCGCGGGCGCGGCAGAACCGCCCGCTCGACAGGCCAAGCGCGCGGCGTTCACCCGATCATCCAGATCGAAAAGATGATCGAAACGCGCTGCAACCTTTTTTTGTAGCATGCGTACTGATGAGTACATGAACAATAGACCGAGCGAAAAGTGGAACCGATTGACTGTGATGCTTAGGTCTTCGCACCATGTTGAGGAGGCACTCTCTATGGAAAAAACGACAGAAAGCGCCCCGGTGACGGTTGCATCTGCGACTGAGCAAGACCAGGGGCAGCGTGTTGAGAACAACCCGCAGCCGGAAGGATCCACCCGGCGTATGCTCTTCCGCCACCCCACGGATCGGATGTTGGGCGGCGTTTGTGGCGGGCTGGCGGATTACTTCGGATGGGACCCGGCGCTTGTCCGTATCCTGTGGGTGGTGGCGACCTTTGCCACTGCCGTGGGCGGTGGCATTCTCGCCTATCTCGCCCTCTGGATCCTGCTGCCGGTCGGCACAGCGGAGGGCGGACAGCAACGCCCGCCCGCGCTGGAGTTGAACGAGCGCAATATGGGGCGCACCGCTGTGGTGCTGATCAGCCTGGGCGCGCTGTGGCTGCTCGCCAACCTGGGCATCCTGCCTGCGCTGTGGAACGGCTTCTGGCAGGTGGCGGGTCTCGTCTTCTGGCCTGCCCTCTTGATCGGCGCGGGCTACCTGCTTCTGCGCTACACGCGCAACGAGGACTGGCGGCTCGACTGGCGCGGCACGGGCGAACGTGTCAAGGGGTCAGTCAACGGGCGCATGCCCACCAAGGATGACGTGAAGCAGACCTTGCGCCAGGCGCGCGAGCGGTTCCCGCTCAAGCGCAGCCGCACCGACCGCATCTTCATGGGCGTCTGTGGCGGCATCGGCCAGCGTCTCGGTGTGGATGCCAACCTGGTCCGTCTGGTATGGGCTGCCTTCAGCGTGGGCAGCATCGGCATGGGTGTGCTGATCTACGTGCTGCTGGGTCTGTTCCTGCCCGAAGAGCAGGTGACGAACCTCAGCACCTATACCGAAGAAGCGCAGGACATCCAGATCATTGACGCCAACACGACCCGCGTCTAAGCACGCGGTTGCTCTACCCACTTAGCGGATGGCCGCGGGGGAATCTCCCTACCGCGGCCATCCTTTTCATGCCTACACACCAAACCGTCGCTATGGCTCTGGCTACTGCCCATCTGCCTACTGCCTCCCCTCTGCCCTTTGGCGCGGCCCCAGGACGCAGCGTATAATGGGCGCACATCTACCTTGCATGCAAAGGAGCAGGACGTGGGAAAGACAACCTATCTTCTCATCGGCGGGCTGGTGGGCGCAGCGGCGGGTCTGGTCTACACCTATGTATTTGGCCCGGCACGCGGCACACGCTATGACGGGACCTACCGCTCGCGTTGGGACTGGGCGATTGAAGAAGGTCGCCGCGCCGCCATCGAACAAGAGGCCGAACTGCGCCGCCAATTGGAACTCGCCAAACTGCCCAAGCCGAAGGAGAGTGGGGAGTAGGGAGATAGGGGTGTAGTTCCATCCCCACTGCCTATCTGCCTACTGCCTACTCCCTGCTTGGCTGGCAGACGGGGCAAAAGTGGGTCGAACGCTGGGCCAAGACGGTGCGCTCGATCACCGTACCGCAGACTAAACAGGGCTGGCCCGTGCGCCGGAAGACCTGATGCCCCTCCTGTGCTGCGCCGGGCTTGCCGCTGGGCGGCAGGTAGTTTTGCAGAACGCTCTTGCCCAACGTGCTGCCGCGCATGGCAATGCCTTTGCTTAACACAGCGCGCACCGCCTCATGCAGCCGCGTCACCTCGTCCAGTGTCAGACTGCCCCCTGGACGAGCCGGGTGAATTCCAGCGCAAAAGAGCGCTTCGTCGGCGTAGATATTGCCCACCCCGGCCACCACCCGCTGATCCAACAGCAGGGCCTTGATGGACGCGGTGCGTCCAGCCAGGCGCGCCGCCAGCCCCGCGGGTGAAAACGCCTCGCTCAACGGTTCCGGCCCCAGCGCGCCCACCACCTGTGCCGGGTCATCCACCAGCCATATGCGCCCAAACTTGCGCGGGTCTGTGTAATGAAGGCTGCGCCCGTCGTCCAGGTCCAGCACCACATGGGTATGCTTGTCGGGCGTTGTGCCGCCGGGCAGGACACGCAGTTTGCCCGTCATCCGCAGATGCACGATCAGCGTCGAGCCATCGGACAGGCCGAACAGCATGTATTTGCCGCGGCGGCCAAATTGCTCAAACCGCAGCCCCACCACGCGGCCGCAGAACGCTTCAGGCACAGGGCTGGCGACCGTGCGCGGCCAAAAGACACGGGCCGCTACCACCGTGCGGCCCGCTAGTTCCGGCGCAAGTTCGCGCACAAAGATTTCGACTTCAGGCAGTTCCGGCATTGCGTCCCTACTCGTCAGATTCGCTGCGGCTGCGCCACCAAAGCGATACCAGCATCAACGTTATCAGCCCCAGCCCGATCTGCGCCATCCGCAGCAGGCCTGACCCGGTGACCAGGATGTCACGTGCGGCGGTTGCGGTTGGCGTGGTGGCGGCGCTATTTGTCACAACGCCCCGGGCCATCGTCTCGTCGTCCGGCTCTTTGGCAGCGGCATCCTCAGTCACGGGCGTTGCCGTGGGTGTTTCGGGCGGCAACATCGCCACCTCCGGCGCTTCTTCGGCCTCTGTGACAGATGGTTGCGGCGTGCTTTCTTGGGCAGCCAGCGGACCTGCAGGCTCGGCAGGCACAAAGTCCGGCGCGGTATCATAGGCTGCTGGCGGCAGCAGCGCGTCCCCACCGCCAGGATAGGCAGGCACGGCCTCTGCCGCGCCCGGCCCGCCGCCTGCGCCGCCAGCACCGCCCCGATCACCCCCCATACCGGGCGCATAGGGCGCGCTCGCCAGCGGGCCAGGCAGCGGTGCAATCGGCGTCAGAAGCGGCTCGGCCCCTGTCGTTTCATCCCTGGCATCTGGGACAGCAGCGGATTGGGCCATTGCGGCCTCGCCGCTCTCAACAGACTCTTCGGAGGGAGCAAATCCCTGAACCGTGGGCGAACCCTCCGCCGCGGCCATTGGTGCAGCCATCGTCGTCATGGACGGATCGGCATCACCAGAAGCCGGTTCACCCGCGGACACGCCTTCAGCCGCAGATGGCTCGGCAGGCATTTCGGCTGTGCCTGTTTCGGATTCGGCGGGCGCGGCCAGCGTCATCGCCCCTTCCTGCGCGGGTTGCGCTTCTGCGGCACTATCCGCCGCAGATTCCCGCGCGGTTGGAGCCGGGGCATAGGCCACCTGGGCCGTCTCCATTTGGGGTTGGGTCGCCAAGAACGATGAGCTGCCCACCAACAGCAGCAGCAGCACCAAACTGGCAGCGGCGGCATTGCGCAGCACAGGGTTGCCCGCCTGCCAGAGGGCGCGCCAGCTTTCCACCAGCCCCGCCCAAAACCCAGGCGCGACCGGCTCGGCGGCTCGATCCGGCGCAGGGCGCGCCGCAGGACGCGACGTCACCAGCGCATCGCCAAGCTGCGCCTCTTGCAGCGCGAAACTGCGCGGCAGCGCCAACTCCGGCAGGTTGCGCAGGAGGTGAACGGTCTGGCGCAGCGTATCCAGCCGCCAGGCGATATCCGGTTCAGCGATGACCGCCGCCTCGACCAACGCCCGCTCCTGTTCGGAGACCGCGCCGTCGAGATAGGCGGATAACAACTCATCGGTGATATGACGAAACTCAGATGATTTCATGATTCCTGCATTACGATGCTTGCCAGCATCCCAATTTTGCATAATTACCTATGTTTAGGACGCAGGCTGGAGGGCAATAGTTCCGGTCTCTGTAATAAGAAGTCGCGTAGTTTGGTGCGGGCACGGCTGATCCGGGACTTGACTGTGCCCATCGGAAAACCGGTAATCTCGGCGATTTCCTCATAGGCATAGCCATGAACATCACATAAGGTCAAGACCAACCGCTGGTCGGGAGGCAGTGAGCGGATCCCCAGTTCGATCAGTTCTCCTAGCTCCATGCGTTCGACATAGTCTTGCGGGCTTTCACCTGAATCGACCAGCCGTGTGACTGGCTCATCCTCGTCGGCTTCTTCGCCGATGGGTTCGAATGTATAACGCTTTTGAGAACGCAGCACGTCATAACAGGTGTTGACGACGATACGCAGCAGCCAGCTTTTGAACGACCCTCCTTTAAACCCGTCCAAGGCCCGGTACGCCTTGATAAAACTGTCCTGAACGGCATCGGCAGCGGTGTCTTCGCTCTGCAACATGCGGTATGCTACGCTGTAAGCCAGCCGTTGATATTTGATAACCAGTTGGTTGAACGCGTTGATATCACCCGCCAGCGATTGCTTGATGGCGGCTTCTTCATCCGGCGCGAGTTGATGAGCAGATGGCAGAGTCAAGGTGGCTTTATCCATAAACGGCAACACATTTGACGATTGCACGTACAGCCAGTATACTGGCGGTTAACATGTAGCGAACAGCATGTGATAGACGGCGCACGCCGAAGTGGCGGAACAGGCAGACGCGCACGACTCAAAATCGTGTGGGGAAACCCGTGTGGGTTCGACTCCCACCTTCGGCACACAAGGTCTGTCTTCGATAATCAGAAGACGTTTACACGCTTCGCCGGTGAGGAGGACACTCCCCGGATGGCTATTATAGCAAGGGGATCCATCGGCGAAAAGTTGATGGGGAAAGCGATAGGCTAAAAAGTAGCCGGCAGGGCGTGCAACGCGGTATGCAGGTCTCTTGATAGGGCCCTTGCGAATTCCGGCGGTGTTTTGGTCTGAGCTGAACTGGTCAATCTAACAATGTCCTTACAACCTATCGTCGCGCGTCTTGTCTACACCTCCAACACGCAGCATCCCACTACCCAGTACAATCGAAGATCCCATACGCTGGGACTGGTAGCTCTGCTCTGCTGCCTCTTGTTTCTTCTGGCTGCGTGCGGCCCTGAACGTGGGGCCAGCGAGAGCGACTTGACTGCCGACGCTATTCGCATCGCCCAGGAGTATGAACAGAACGGCGATCTAAACGGCGCCCGCGTCCAATTACAAAATCTGGAAGCCGCCAACCCCACCCAGTGGCTGATCTATCTGGCTGAAACCCGTGTTTCCCAAGAACCGGGCGCAGCTGAAACCAATGCGCTGGTCGGGCTGGCGATGGCCCTGGGGCTGCAATCACGCCCCCTGGTGGATTATGCCACCCAGCACAATCTCCTGGTCAACGCGCCGCTGCCCACGATGGAAACCGTAGCCCAGGCGGGCATGGCCCCGATCGCGCTCGCCCCGGTGACCAGCACAGAGAACAACGCTGAGGCAGGTGCACCCGCCACCCCGGCGCCTGCGGGGGAACCGGACGTCATCACCGACGCTGTGACCCCCACGGTCGCCGCGCCGGAGGTCGCCGCCACGCCCACCCAACCCCCCGTAACCGATCCGATGGCCCAAGCGTCTACGCCTTTGAACGTACGCGGCGGGCCGGGCACAGCCTATACCGTCGTCGGTGCGCTCGATCCCGGCACACCGGTAGAGATTACTGGCAAGAACCCACAGTCGGATTGGTGGCAGGTGCTGCTGCCCACTGGACAACAGGGGTGGGTCTATGCGCCGCTGGTGCAGACCGCAGGCGACACCTCGACGGTGGCCGTCGCCGCCAACATCCCGGAACCGCCGCCCACGGCAACCCCCGCGCCGGTGGTGGAGGCTCCGCCACCGGATCCGGCTCAACAGCCGCCCGCCGAACAACCGCCTGCCGAACAGCCCCCAGCCGAAGGCGAACCTGCGGATCAGCCCCCGGCAGAGGAACAACCCGCTTCGCCGCCCAGCGACAACCCCCATTTTACGCTGGTCGAGAAGCGTCTCTGGTC
>CAZYQJ010000084.1:0-4947 GCA_964649925.1 uncultured Litorilinea sp. | reverse complement strand
CAGGTTTTTTACAACTCCTATGGCTGTCATGGACATCACAGCTGGGAGGCAACATTCAAGCGCAACTACTAAGCGCCGGGCCATGCGCTAGGCGGCACGGCAGCACAGCGTGCGCATGATGCCTTCATCATCTCACACCCTGCACGCCGGTCAAGCGGGTAACACAGCTTGTTTCTCGGCTGACGGCAAGGAGGATGCGTGAAAGACGAATTTATCAAATTTGCGCCGCTGTTTGCTGGGCTCACCGACAGCGAGCGTGAACTCCTGGCCGCTGGCTTTGCCGAGGGCAAATGTGCCGCGCAGACGGTACTGCTCCAGGCGGGTGAACGCAGCGAGGCCATGTATTTGATCGGCCAGGGGTTTGTCGGGCTGACCACCTCCAACGGCGCAACGCTCGCCACGCTGGGCCCTGGCAGCCTGATCGGCGACGCCAGCCTGTTCCGCAACCAGCCGCAGGATGTCACGGCGACGGCGCTATCGGAGTTGTCCTTCTGGAAGCTCACCGACCGCGGGCTGCGCGACCTGATCGTGCAGCACCCGTCTCTGGGCCTCAAATTGAGCCGCAATTTTGGCAGTCTGCTGGTCCAGATCGAAGATTACCTGGTCCAGCGGCTGTCGCACGTCCCCGAATTGGCCGGGCTTCCCCCACACACCCTGCAGGCCCTGGCCTTCTACCTCAAGCCGCGCGAGCTAAAGGCCCAGGAAGTGATCTTCCGGTCTGGGGATGCCCCCGCGGGGCTGTTCCTGGTCGAGAGCGGCCAGGTGGAACTGCGATCAGACCTGGAAATCGGCGGCGAGCGTTTGCAGACGTTGGAGCCAGGCGCGCTCTTTGGCGCGCTCCCCCTCCTCACCGGGAAGCCCTATACCCAGAGCGCGGTTGCCGCTCAAGACCTGATCCTCTGGACGGCGACCGCCGACGAGTTTGCCGCGATCAGCAGCCGCCAACCCGGACTGCGCCGCACGCTGGCGCGTAACGCCCGTTCGCGGTTGAGCAAGGCGGACCAGTCGCAGGCCGTCCTACGCCTGGCACAGATGCCGCTCTTTGCCGACGTGCCGCCCCAGATCATGCAGACGATTGCCCAACGCATGGTCTTGCAGCATGTGCCCGCGGGCGAACGTGTCTACACCATGGGCGAGGCCGGGGACGCGCTCTATCTCATCGAAAATGGCGAGGTAGAACTCACCAGCGAGAGCGCGGGCGGCGTGATGGAAGAGTTGGCACGCGTGGGTCAGGGCGGCTTTTTTGGCGAAATGGGGCTGCTCTCCGGGCAGATCCGCACCGAAGACGCCACGGCCATCCGCAATACCAACCTCTGGATTCTGCCCAAAGCTGAACTGGACACGCTGGCAGCCCAACACAAGGAGATCAGCGATGCGCTGACCCAGGCGTTGGCGGAACGCATCGCCACCTCGGAAGGCCAGTACGCCGAAGACCGTTTCCGGCGTTTTTACCTGCTGGCTGACCTCAGCCCCCAAGACTTGCGCCAGGTGGCCGAGCATCTACACCCGACGCGCTACCGTGCCGGGGAACAGATCTACCGGGCCAGCAGTACAGCGGATACCCTCTATCTGTTGGAACAAGGTCATGTCCGCATCCAGCCGCTGGCAGGCGGCAGTTGGGTTTTGGGGCCGGGCGAGGCGTTTGGCGAGCGCGCCCTGCTGACCAACCAGCCGCACAACGCCAGCGCCATCGCCGAAACCGATATCGACGTCTGGACGCTGAGCAAGGTCGATTTCGACCTGCTCATGAACCGCTACCCGAGCCTGGCGATTGCCATGAGCCGGGTCTTAAGCCAGCGTTTGGCCGACTACAACAGCGGCGGGTTTGACGGTGGGTTTGACGACGAAGAGACCGTCACCGGCGGATACATCCCGCAGGAAGTGGCGACCAACATCCCCTCCCGGCGGCGACGGCCATCCGCGGTGGAAAGCCCGATGCCCTCGCAACAGCCGCGTGGGGGCTTTGGACAGTGGTTTGCCAGCCTCAGCCCCATCGGCAAGATTCAGTTAGCGGTCTTGGTGCTGTTGCTGATCTGGCTGCTGGCGATTGCGGCCCCGGCTGCGTTTCTCGCCCTGCTGCGCGGCACCGGCATGGCGGACAGCGGCACCGAGTTGACCACACGCGCCAACCTGCTCAACGCCATCAACGCGGTCTATGCCGTGGGCAGCTATGAACTGGCTGCCAAAGACAAAGAACTGGCCGAAGCCCTGGCCCTGGCCGATCAAGCCGTGCCGCCGACCCCGACCCATACGCCGCTGCCAACACAGACCGCGATCCCGACGAATACGCCGCTGCCAACGTCGACGCCTACCCCCATGCCGACGGCGACCCCAACCTCACCGCCCGTCGTGGTGCAGCAGGCAGTGGTGGCCGAAGCGCCGCCCCCCCCCGAACCTGAAGTCGCTGTAGCCGCGGTCGCGCCGCGCGCCTGGGACCCACGGCTGGATGCGTTGGGCGTGCGTGTGGAAGAAGCGCAGGTTGAGCCGGGCCAGCAGTATTGGCGGCTGATCGAAGCGCGCTGGGCCGACGAACAGGAATCCGGCGGCAAGCATCACATCTATGTCGAAGTGCTGGACGAAAACGGCAACCGCATTGTCGGCCAACCGGTCACGGTCTGGTGGGGAGATGGGACTCACACAGCCCCGATTGAGGACAAAGACCCGCCTGATTACGGCTATAACTACCAGATGTATGCCGCGGGCAACGCCTACAACGTGAAGGTTGAAGGGATGCCTAGCGATACCCTCTACGGCGCGGGGATGGGTGACATAGAGCGCCCGCGGTACGGGATTCACACGTCGTATTACCTGGTCTACCAGCGCGCGACCAAGTAATAGACACCGGCCCGACCCTACCGCGCATTCCTGCTCACGAATCAATCGTCAGGTCATGCACGCCAAAGATGGCCTGACGACTGCCCGTGATGTGCGGGTCATCCTGCCCGTTTCGGTCGGGCCGCCAGATGACCCTGCCCCAGCGCAGCGCCGTCCGGTGACTGTGTTCCAGAGCCTGGCTAAATGGCTGTCCCGACAGCCACCCGCGCAAAAAGACCGACAGGCTCGGTTCTGGCAGCCAGTTCACTGCCGCCGCGCCGTTGGCCACCTTTGCGCCCAATGCCAGCCAGGTAGGGGCCAGGCTTGCCCCATAACAGTTGAGGCCAAAGACCATCCGCAAATCGAGTGAGGCCGGGTCGCCGCGCCGCGCCGCCACCAGCGGGTCAAAAGTCTCTCGCCCCACCATCACCTCGCCCCGATGCCCGACCAGCGCGCATGGCTTCCCGTGAACCAGCAGCAGCACGTCAACACGGTGGGTACGGCTCGCCTCTTGCAGTGCATCGGCCAGATGAGGGCCGGTCGCCAGTTCATCCTCCAGGATGATGACCCGATCATACCGGCGATACGCACCGTAGAGGCGCAAGATCAATTTTGCATATTCCTCGGTCACAAAATCGATCAGCGCGTTAGCCCAACGCGGCAGCGGTATCCCGTGGATATGGCCTACATTCTCCAGGAAGACCACCAGCGCCAGTGGCTTCTGCGCCTTGTGTTGCAGGGCGCTCATGGCATACCGGCGGACTCGTCCCCGCGATCGGACTTCACCACGCGCACCTGGAAATTGTTCGTCAGTTCTTCCATCCCCGCGGCAAGCCGCTCCCATTCGGGGGATAGGAAGATGGCGCGCGCCTGGTCAAGACTCTCCACCCGGCCCCCGCTGGTGATCTGGGGGGGTGCCCCCCACACCGTATACAGCACCTCGGTGACGCGAAAGCCGAGTTTAGCTAACCCTGGGGCCAGTTTGTTGACCAGATATTCCTGCGATGCCTGCTCCTGGCCTTCCAGCATATCGTAGCTGATCATTACTTTGAACATAGCTGTCCTCGTCTGTTCCCAGCGGACGCCCGCTAGTCGCCCGCCATCGCCAGGATTTCGTGAAGCTGAACCTGGGCATCGCGCTGGAAATCCTCAACCGAAATGCGGCGGAAAAGCCGGATCGCCAGAAGCAGCCCGATCATCTCGACCGCAAAGACGGCCACATAGCCCGCGGCAGGTACATGGGTCAGCCACAACACGACATCACGGATCAGCCCGCTGGCGATGTTGCCCAGGGCTTGACCGGCAAAGTTGGCAACTCCCCACGCCCCCATATACAGGCCCGCGGCTTCTGGCACGGTCATATCGATCATAAAGCTCAGGTTACTGACGGTCATCAGCCCGCCGCCCAGCCCCAACACCCAAACCGCAACCATAAAGGCGGCAGGCAATTCGGCCAGCCCTGTCAATATGATACCTGAAAAGGCAGCAATTACCGTGACCGCGCCCCAATTGGCGCTGCGTTTTTTGCCGAACCGGCGCACCAGCGGCAGCCCCCCCAACAACGTGATAAAGACGCCGGTTCCCCAAATCGACGCCAGCCGTGTGGTCTGCGCGACGGGCATCCCCAACACCTCGGCCCCATAAGGTTCGAGCATCACATCTTGGGCATGGATGCTGAACAGCACCAGCACCAGATAAATAAAAAAGCGCCGCGCCGATGCGTTGCCCGCCAGCACTCGATAGGCGTCCAGCGGATGGTCGGCGCTGTGCTGTACCGCCTGCCCGGTGCTAACCGGCTCCAGCCTGCCTGTCCCCACCAGGATCAACACGCTGGCGATCATCCAGACCAGGCCAAAGGCATTGAACAACGCCTCCTGGCTGAACGGATCGAGCAACGCTGCCAGCCCCAGCGCGGTGGCAATGGTGGAGAGGATCATGGCCGTCCACATCACGCTGACGGCGCGGCTGCGCCAGTTGGTCGCCTCGCGCGTGAGGTCGCTCAGGAGCGACAAGTAACTAACCGATGCCACATTGACGCCCACCCCCCACAGCACAAAGCTGCCCAGCGCAGCGAGAATACCCCATCCGGGCTGTTCACCCAGCATATAGACCGCATGGGCGGTGAGGTAGCTG
>CAZYQJ010000083.1:12112-12290 GCA_964649925.1 uncultured Litorilinea sp. | reverse complement strand
GCCATGATCGCGCCTGTGCCATAGCCCATCATCACATAGTCGGCGATCCAGATGGGAATGCGCTCGTCGTTGACCGGGTTGATGGCGTAGCCGCCGGTGAAGACGCCGGTCTTCTCCTTGTCAGTGGCGGCGCGCGTCACTTCGTCCAGCCGGGCGGCCTGGGCCTTATACTCCTCGA
>CAZYQJ010000083.1:0-12102 GCA_964649925.1 uncultured Litorilinea sp. | reverse complement strand
GGTCAGTTTGTCCACCAGCGGATGCTCCGGGGCCAGCACCATAAAGGTTGCTCCCCACAGCGTATCAGGCCGGGTGGTGAAGACGACCAGCGGGTCGCCCTGCTCGGTGTGGAATGTGACCTCCGCGCCTTCGCTGCGCCCGATCCAGTTGGTCTGCATGACCTTAACCCGTTCGGGCCAGTCGATGGCGTCCAGGCCGTCCAGCAGTTCGTCGGCGTACTTGGTGATGCGGAACTTCCACTGGTTCAGTTCCTTCTTGATCACCGGCGTGCCACAGCGTTCGCAGCGGCGGTCCTCGCCCCACACCTGCTCGCGCGCCAGCGTGGTCTGGCAGTTCGGACACCAGTCCACCGGCGCAAATTCGCGATAGGCCAGACCGGCGTCATAGAACTTGCGGAAGAACCACTGGGTCCACTTATAGAATTCCGGATCGCAGGAAATAGCCTCATGCTCCCAAGCCCACATAGCCCCCATCTGGCGCAGTTGACCGCGCATCCGCTCGATGTTGGCATAGGTCCAGGTCTTTGGATGGATGCCGTGCTTGATGGCGGCGTTTTCGGCGTTCAGTCCAAAGGCATCAAAGCCGATGGGGAAGAAGACATTGTAGCCGTTCATGCGCCGCCAGCGCGCGGCGGCATCGCTGGGTGTGTAGGCGTACCAGTGGCCTGTGTGCAGGTCGCCGGACGGATAGGGCAGCATGGTCAGGGCATACCACTTGGGGCGCGACGGGTCTTCACTGACTTTATACAGCCCTTGCGCTTCCCAGGCAGCCTGCCATTTAGGTTCAATCTCTTGTGGTTGATATCGCTTCGACATGGTTCACTCCTGTCGGTATTACGCGCATGAAGTTGCCCCCAAGTTGGGGCGCAAGAATGAGCAACAAAAAACGTGAAACGTCAACACAGGGCGCACGACGCAACCTGTGTTCACACTTCACGTTGGATTTTGGCCCGCGTTGTGCCACCAGGGCCGCGGGCTAACTAAGCGCGATCATGCCACCGACGGCGGAACCGGCGGTTGTGACGGGGTATATGATGACTGCTTGGTGTATAGACCGGTAAATCCGGCTCGAATCACCCATCATGACGACAATTATACCACACTTCTGCTGTGTTTTGACAAGTTATCCCAACTATCTAATCCAAGGAACTCCGATTTACTGCTATTACGTTGACGATGGGAAGGGATTTTCGGTGCGGGGATGCTAGGTCAGGGAATGTGCGCCCTGGCCTCTCCGTGTCTAGGGTCGATGTCTAGAGTAGAAAGGGATAGGTAGGTAGATGGGGATGATATACAGTAGCAGGTACAACGTGATTCAACGCAAGCGGAAAGCAAGCATCCTCAAGGGAATGCCAACGTGGGATGGTGAGGCCTGTTTCGCGGTCATACCATCCCACGTTCTGGACCCCATTGGTGGGTTCGTTCACCGCACGAGGGGCATCTTTGCATAGCCTTCAAAACTCACTGCAAGCCGTGCCGCAACCCTCTATGCGCCGACTGCTTCGCCCATTTCGACCGGGGTAAGCCAGTTCCACTTGTCGGGCTGGTCCCCGCGGATGATGCCAAAGAAGACATCCTGGATGGCCTTGGTAATCGGCCCGCGGCTGCCGCTGCCCACCGGCATCCGGTCCACGGAACGGATTGGGGTGATCTCTGCCGCGGTGCCGGTGAAGAAGATCTCGTCGGCGATGTAGAGCATCTCGCGCGGCAGGGTCATCTCCTTGACCGTATAGCCTAGATCCTGGGCGATGGTTATGGCGGCGCTGCGTGTGATGCCGCCCAAAATGCTGTTTGCCAGCGGCGGGGTGTACAGTTCCCCCTTGTAGATGATGAAGATGTTTTCGCCGCTGCCCTCGGAGATATAGCCGTTGATGTCGAGGGCGATGCCCTCGTTAAAGCCGTTGTCCTTGGCCTCCATGACAATGCTCTGGCTGTTGACATAGTGCCCGCCGATCTTGGCGAGCGCGTTCATGGTGTCCGGGGCCATGCGCCGCCAACTGCTCACCTGGACATCGACGCCCTTTTCCAACGCTTCTGCGCCGAGGTAGGCGCCCCAGGGAACGGTCGCCAGGATTGCGTCCACAGGACAGCCGCGGCCATCCACGCCGAGGGCTTTATAGCCGCGGAAGACGAGCGGGCGCACATAGGCGTTGGTCTGTTTGTTGGCGCGCAGCACGTCCGCAGTCACCTGCATCCAGCCATCCACATCCAGGGGGGAAGGGATACGCGCCACCTTGCAGCTAAAGAGCAGCCGCTCAAAGTGTTCACGCCCGCGGAAGATGGCCGGACCGGATGCGGTCTCATAGACGCGGATGCCCTCAAAGACGCTGCTGCCGTAGTGCAGGGCATGGGCAAAGACATGCACCGTCGCCTGCTCCCAGGGGATGATCTTGCCGTTCATCCAGATGTAATCGGCGCGCATTGGCATGGATCGAACTCCTTCTTCAAAAGAACTAGGCTAATGCTTCGGCTTCCTGGTGATCCACCTGCAAAAAGGGGTCCACGGGATGATCCAGGATTATACAGGTCGCCAGGGGCTTTGTCATGTTCGGAACAAGCCGTGATAGACTCTGGTGCGGGATACGAGGTCTCCAGGAGGAAGGTGTGGTGGGATTTCAGTATGCGGGCCTGTGGCTGCGCGTCAAGGCGTTTATATTAGACTACCTGATCATTGCAGGCTATCTTGTGCTTGTGCTGCTGATCGGGATGACAGCGTGGCGCCTTCAACCGGCTCTGCCGTCGCGACTCTTTGCCGGGCCGATCTCCGGTCAGGTAACGGGTTTCTTCCTGGTCACCTTGCCCGTCAGCCTCTATTTTGCGCTGTCTGAGTCTTCGGCATGGCAGGCCACCTGGGGAAAGCGTAGGCTGGGGCTGTGCGTCGTGGATGGTGACGGCAAGCGGCTGGGGCTCCTGCGTTCGCTGGCCCGCACCGCGGTCAAGTTTTTCCCCTGGGAGTTGGCGCATACCTGTGTTTGGCAGGTGCGGTTTGCACCCGACACAACGCCCCCCTGGATCTTGGGCGGCTTCACCTTTGTGTGGCTGCTGGTCGGGATCTACCTCCTGACCCTTCACCTAGATCAAAAGCATCAATCGCTTTATGATCGGGTCGTGGGCAGTTACGTGATCATCTCCCCCAACCCCTGATCCCCCTGACATCACTGTGCAACAGTTAACCAATACACGGCGATGAAAGGTTTCGTTCATGTGGTTCTCCATTCTGATCCTCCCGATCACTCATGTGCTGTTTCCACTGTTTTTGATCTACTTGTTGTGGCGCAGGAATGAAAGCAGCCAGTGCCGGTGGCTGATACGGACGCTCTCCACCGGCGCGTTCTTGCTGTTTATGTTTTTGGCAGGCCGCTGGGACTGGCTGAGTATCTATCTGCGCTATCTACTCACCGGCCTCTTTGTTCTCGCCGCGGTTCTGAGTTACCGCCGTGCCCGATCACAGCCCTTTTTCGGCAAGACCCGGACCGCTTGCTGGCGGGACAACCAGGATGTGTTGTTTGAACTACTGGTCTATGGGGCGATCCTGGCGTATGCGGCGAGCGGGCTGTTTTATTTTGAGGAGCCGGTGCGCCTCGCCTGGCCCCTGCGCGATGGGCAGTATTATGTGGGGCAGGGGGGCAACGCCTGGCTGCTCAACTACCACAACGGCAATCGCAGCCAGCAGTATGCGCTGGATATCAATGCGCTGAACCGTTTTGGGCTGCGTGCTTTGGGCATTTATCCGAAGGATCTAGAACGCTACGCGATCTTCGGGCACACGGTGTACAGCCCGTGTGATGGGGAGGTGGTCGAGTCGGTAGACGGGCTGCCCGACCTGATCCCGCCGGACGCTGACCGTGAAAATCTGGCCGGTAATCACGTAGTGATCGCGTGCCAGGACAGCTATGTCTTGTTGGCGCATCTACAGGAAGGAAGCGTGCAGGTGGCGGCTGGCGACGCGGTGACGGCAGGCCAACCGTTGGCGCGCGTGGGCAACTCCGGCAACACCAGCGAGCCGCATCTGCACATCCACGCCATCCGCGCCGGGAGCGCCGACATCCTCGACGGCGACGGCGTGCCCATGCTCTTTGACGGTCGCTTCCTGGTGCGAAATGCAGTGATCAGAGGGGAATAGGGAATAGTGAGGTAGGCAGTAGGGCGTGCGAGCCAGAAGAAGCGGCTTCATCGTAGGTCAGGTTTGCAACCCGACGTCCTCATATTGCCAGCTATCAGGCCCGGTCGCGGTGAGCATGCCAGGCTGAAAGCCTGGCCTACGATTTCCGGCTCTGTCCCACCTGCCTACTGCCTACCTACGTCGTCATGAGATGGTCAATGGCCTGGGTCAATTCGCCCAGGGTAGCGGCGATGGCGACGTTATCACACAGCGGCGCATATTTGAGCATGTCGCTGTCGCCCGACCCCCAGAGCATGGGCGGTTCCGGGTTGAGCCAGATCATGCGGCGGCTGCGCCGCGCAAGCGTCTGGAAGATATCCAGCCGCGGGTCGTTATAGTTGTTGCGCGCATCACCCACCAGGATAAAGGTCGTGCGCCGGTCGACTGTGTCCATATAGTCCTTGGCAAAATTCTCCAGGCTGTAGCCCAGGTCGGTGCTGTAATGGCCGGGCGGCATCCGCACCAACACTTCGCCAATGGCGTCCTTGGCCTCGCGGCCCACAAAGTCGGGCGAGATATACTCCAGATGGTCGATAAAGGCAAAGGCATGGGTTTTGGTCACCAGGTCTTGCAGCGCATAGACCAGGCTGAGCATCAATTCGGAGCAGGGGCGCATCGACGTGCTGATGTCGCAGATCACGACCAACTTGGGCTTGAGCCGGTGGTCGCGATGCCGGATCTCCATCGGCACGCCGCCATGTTTGAGGTTGGCGCGGATAGTGGCCTTGGCATCAAGCTGGCCGCTCTTGGCGCGTTTCTGGCGCAGCGCAATGCGGCTGCGTAAGCGGTTCGCTAGGCGGCTGACTTCGCGCCGCAGCCGGTCCATATCCCTGTCGGAGAGTGCGCCGAAGGGCCGGTCGAGCAGGTCGTCGATGCTTTCATCCGGGCGTTGTTCGCTCATGTTGTCGGCGATCTTCTGCCCGGCGTACTGCGAGATCTGATCCTGCATGGCCTGTTGGTTGGCGCGCAGCAGTTCGCGCATCTGCTGGAGCCGCTCTTTGTTCATACCCATCTGCGCCAGCAGTTCCATCATCTCGCGCAGCGCGTCTTTTACCTCGTCGACGAGCAGGGCGCGCATCATGCGCCGTGCCATCCATTCCTTATAGCGCAGGTCGTCCATGCGGTTGAGGCCGACCATTTGGCTCAACTGCTGGAGTTCCTGTTCGCTCAACTGATCGCCGCGCAGGAGTTTCTCCATCATCTGGCGGAGTTGTTCGTTGAACATCCGCAGCGCCTGGGCCAGCATCTGAGCCTCTTCGGGACTCATGTCCTCGGTGAGGTCCTGCATGGGCGGGTTGTCGCTGGAATCAAAGAAGAGCGGGAACAACTCGTCAAAGATGGGCAGGCTGGAGGCGTCTTTGACCAGCGTGGCGCGTAGGCTCAGCCGGAACGCCTCACGGTCTTGCACGCCCAGATGGTCGACGGCGTAAAAGGCGTCGGCGCTTTCGGCCAGGCTGACGCGCACCCCACCAGCGCGCAGCGCGGCGATAAAACGGATCATACGGTCTTCCATAGGGGTTCCTCCCTCCTAACTACACCCGCCACCTAGTCGCGCCAGCGGAACTGGCTCAGGTCGTCGTCGTCCACGCTGACGCCCCTAGAGGAGATCTGCAGACGGCGGCGCACCTTCTGCAAGTCGCTCTCATGTTTGAGCAGGACGCTCATGGTGTTTTCCAGCGTTTGGGCATCAAGCTGTTTGGCGTTGAGCGCGACGAGCGACTTGGCCCAATCCAGCGTTTCGCTGATGCTGGGCGATTTGCGCAGGTCGAGGTCGCGCAGCCGCTGCACCAGTTCCACGGCCTGGTGCGCCAGTTTGGGGTTCAACTCCGGCACCTTGAGCCGTACCACAGCCAACTCTTGTTCGAGATCGGGATAGCCGATAAAGAGGTAGAGACAGCGGCGTTTCAGCGCTTCGCTCAACTCGCGCGTGTTGTTGCTGGTGAGCATGACCAGCGGGTGGTGCACCGCGGTGAGTGTGCCCAACTCCGGCACGCTCACCTGGAAGTCGCTCAAGACTTCGAGCAGGAACGCTTCAAATTCGGCATCGGCGCGGTCGATCTCGTCGATCAGCAGCACGGTAGGCTGCTCGCTGAGGATCGCTTTGAGCAGGGGCCGCTGGAGCAGAAAACGCATGGAGAAAAAGACATCTTCTTCGTTTGCCAGCCGGTCGGCGGCCGCGGCGAGCGAGTCCGCACCGGCAAGCGTATCCTGCAGCTTGTCGCGCAAGAGTTGGGTATAGAGCAACTGCTTGGCATATTCCCATTCATAGAGCGCTTTGGTTTCGTCCAGCCCTTCGTAGCACTGAAGACGGATCAACTGGCGTCCAGTGGCTCCGGAGACGGCCTTGGCCAATTCCGTTTTGCCGACCCCGGCCGGGCCTTCGATCAGAAGCGGTTTGCCCAACTGCTGGGCCAGGTACGCGGTGGTGGCGATTTCGTCACTGGCAATGTACTGCTGGCTGCTCAAGGCCTGTTTTACCTCGCTCGGCGAGGCATAGCGTTGCGTTTGAATCACGGGAGTTTCTCCTCCGAACAGGAACTATACCGGGGCGTTATCACCCCCAGGGGCGACAACGCCATGAGTGTACAACATGCCCCAGGCTTTGTAAACCAATCTTAAAAAGCTCTCATCCTGGGGCGATCCTCCGGTTGCGCTTCGCTGGGGGCTGGGCTACAATGCGCCCGCGCACCCAATCTACCGCCCATCATGGAAAGTCCATCTGTGACTGCTGAATATGCTTTTATCCCGATGACGGAAGCCTTTGCCCGAGAGATCGTGGCGTGGCGCTATCCGGGTCAGTACGACATCTATAATACGGATGACGCCGACGTCGAGGCGGACGTTCAGGTCTTGCTTGACCCCCGATATGCCTATTACGCCGTGACCGACAGTGCCGGGTTCTTGGTGGGGTTTTGTTGTTATGGGATCGATGCCCAAGTGCCTGGCGGCGACTATCAAGACTCCGACGCGCTGGATGTCGGGCTAGGGCTGCGCCCTGACCTGGCGGGCCAGGGCCGCGGGCTAGGCTTTCTGGAAGCCATCCTCGACTTTGCGCGGCGGCGTTATGCTGCGACCCGTTTCCGTGCGACGATAGCCGTCTTTAACCGGCGTTCGCGCCGCGTCTTTGAGAAGGCGGGCTTTGTCGAGACACAGCATTTTGTCAGCGCAAGCGCCCGCCCTCTCGAATTCGTCATTATGATGAAACCCCCTCCTCCAGCGTCACCGGCGGCGTGAGGACGTCGCCGGGCGCTACTTCGTTCTCCTCCGCACTACCGTCTGTATTCTCGTCTGCCCCTTCATCCTCTTCACCTTCAGCGGGCCCTTCACCCTCAGCGGGTGGTGTATCCGTTTGCCCTGCACTCTCGGCCTCTGAGACTGGTGTCCAGGTTGGCGTTGGATCCGGCTCCTCGGGCGCGGGTTCCTCTGGCGCAGGGGCTTCGGGTGTCGGCTCCTCGGGCGTTGGCTGCTCAGGGGGCGGTTCCGCCGCGGTGGGTTCAGGGGTTGGTTCCTGCGGCGCGGGCGGTTCCGTCGGCACTGGCGTATCTGTCGGCCAGGGGGTGTCGGTCGGCACAGGTGTGTCAGCGATGGGCGGCGGCAGCGTTTCGGCAGGCAGCGGCGTGTCCGTCGGGGCCTGCGGTGCGGGCGTCCAGGTTGCGGTGGGCGGGGGCGGCGCGGTGGGATGGGCTACAAAGACCCGCACACGCCGTTCAAACGAGTTGCCTTCCTGGTCACGCACCAGCAGCCGCAGCGTGTGCGGCCCATCGCCCAGCCCGCCGGTATCCCATTCGCCCAACAGCCCGTCGATCACCGGCGCGCCATACGGCCCGCTGATGGGTTCGCTAAACGCGCCAGGGTCATGGCTGACGCCATATTGAAGTTCAAAGCTGGCGAAGTTGGGCACATTGGCCGATCCATAGACCTGTACGCGCCCGCTGACGACCTCGCCTTCCACGGGCTGGCGGATGAACAATTCAGGCTGGAACTCAAACGAGTCGTCCGGGCTGGCGGGCGGCTGCGGGATGCCGTGCGCTTCCGCCCAGGCGCGATAGGGTTCGGGATAGATCTTGAAGACCTTCTCCTCGATGGCGTCGGGTGGGGTGAACTCGTTCGCCAGCCGTCCTGTATTCCTGTCCAGCCGCACGGTCTGATAGAGGTCTTTTTCCGGCGGCAGCGGCGGGCGATCCTCGGCAAACCAGTGGGCGCGGCGTTCAGGGCAGGCGTCGCTGGGGACTGTACCTGTGTCGGCGCAGACTTCATACTGGCGCACCCCAGGCGGCGGCGCGAACTCCATCACCGGCTCCCCTGCATGGGCCGCGGTCATGAACTGGTTCCAGATCGGCCCCGCACCGGCGACACCGGACATGCCGCGCATCTCGCTGTAGTCGGAATTGCCCACCCAGACGCCGGTGACGAGTTGGGGGGTATAACCCATCGTCAGGTTGTCGCGGAAGTTGTTGGTCGTGCCGGTCTTGGCCGCCGCGGGCCGGTCCAGCCGCAGCACCGAGTTGGGGCCAAAGGCCGGGGTGCGCGCTTCGTTGTCGCTGAGGATATCGGTGATCAGGAAGGCGTCTACCGGGCTGATGACCTGTTCCCCCGCGCCCTCGATGGGGGGCTGGCAGGGCTGCGGGGTGTTCAACTCGCAGATGACATTGCCCTGGCTGTCGGCGATCTTGAGGATGGCGACTGGCGGCACGCGCATACCCTGGTTGGCCAGCACCGCATAGGCACTGGTCAGCTCCAGCAGCGGCATTTCGCCGCCGCCTAGACTCAGGCTCAACCCGTAGTCGGATCGGTTGAGCGACGTGACGCCCAGACGGCGCATCAGTTCGAGAAAGTCGGGGATGCCCACCTCTTGCAGCGTGCGTACCGCGGGGATGTTATAGCTGTTCGCCAGCGCGGCGCGCGCGGTGACCATGCCGTGTTCCTGGTTGTCATAATTGGTGGGCACATAGGGCGGGTTGGCCCCATCGGGAAAAGCCTCTTCGATGTCGGCGATGAGCGTGCCGGGCGTCCAGCGTTCGGCGAGCGGTTTTTCGGGCTGCTCAAAGGCGGCAAGATAGACAAAGGGTTTGATCGAACTGCCCGGCTGGCGCGGGGCCAGGGCCATGTTCACCTGCCCGTCGATCTCCACGTTGTCAAAATCGGCGCTGCCCACAAAGGCCACGATCTCGCCAGTCTGGGGGCGCAGCGCGACCAATGCGCCGTTGGAAACATTGCGGTCGGCCAGCAGACCTACCTGTTCACGCACGATCTGCTGGGCGGCTTCCTGCAGGTCGGGGTCGAGCGTCGTCGTCACTTCCAGCCCCGATTGGTAGAGGGCATCCGGCCCCAGCAGCGATTCCACCTGTTGGCGCACAAAGAGCGAAAAGTGGGGCGCTTTCATGTCAAACTGGAGTGGCACGTAGCTCAACGGCTCCAGCCAGGCAGCGTCGGCCTCGGCGGGTGTGATATAGCCGTTTTCCACCATCAAGCCCAGCACAACCGCCTGACGTTCTTTAGCGCGGTCGGGATGGGCATAGGGGTCATAGTAAGCAGGCAGTTGGGGCAGCCCGGCCAGCAGCGAAGCTTCGGCTAGCGTCAGGTCTATCACTTCCTTGCCGAAATAGGTCTCAGCGGCGGCTCCCACCCCGTAGGCAAGATTGCCATAGTTCAGTTCGTTGAGATAGATTTCGAGGATCGTCTCTTTGCTGTAGCGGCGGCTGATCTCGGCGGAGAGGATGGCCTCCTTGACCTTACGCGTCAGCGTCTGTTCCGGCAGCGCTTGATCCGGCGTCAGAAAAACCCACTTGACCAGTTGCTGCGGAATGGTGGACGCGCCGGAGACGATGCCCCGCTCCAGCACCGCATAATACAGGGCGCGCATCAGCGCGATGGGGTCCACACCTTGATGTCGGTAGAAGTTGGCGTCCTCGGTCGCAATCGTGGCCTGGACCAGATAGGGCGACATTTGATCCAGCGGCACGACGGTGCGCCGCCCGGCATTGGGGTCAAAGGTCTCGTTGAGCAGGTTGCCCTCGCGGTCGAGGATGCGCGTGCTTTGGAAGGAACTGGCGCGGTTGGTCAATTCTGAAGGGGAGGGCAGGTCGCTGGCGATGACGGCATAGCCGATCAACGCGGCCCCCAGCCCAAAGGCCGCCGCAACCAGAAAGGTCACGATGCCCCCCACAAAGCCGCGCATAAAGGACCGGTCGCGGCGCGGGCCGCGGCGGGTCGCGGGGCGGACTTTGGGACGGGATTGAGGACGAGGTTGTAAATCGAAACGGCTCATAGCGTGATAATCGTCTGTTTTATCGAATCAAACTCAAGTTGAGCGGACGTAGTGCATCGCTCGTGGCGGGCATGTCGCCATGTCGAGTTCACACCCCGACCCTTCGCGTTGGCAACCTGCATCCTACGGCCACTCCCACGGCAGCGTATTTTGATAGACCCAGGCAGCGGTATGCAGCACCTGGATCAAGATCAGCGGGACCATACCCGCGGCCAGCGTTCGTCGCCGCGCGACGGTGGGGGCCAGGGTCACCAGCCACAGCGTTGTAGGCAGCGCGGCCAAGCTGAACAGGTCCCAATCCCGCTGCCCGCCATAATCGGGATTCCAGAACAGCGTAAAGGCCAGGTACGAAACCGCCGCAAGCGCCGCAAAGCGCAGGCTGGCGGGCTGGAATTGGCGGTCTGCCCCTTCGCCATCTTCGACGAAAACAGCGTCCGCATCCGCCTGGCTGCGGCGGAACAGGCTCAGCCAGGCCAGCGCGGCCAGCACCACCGGCGCGACCAACGCCTGCTGGTTGATCACATCGCGCAGGTGGGGCCAACTGAACAGCGTGTAATGCTCCCAGCGCGTGGTCGTCTCCCACAGCGGCACAAACCAGCGGGCATCCCCGCCGCCGGGCCGGTCGCTGGTGAGCAGCATCTCCAGGCCATGCCCGCCCAGTTCCATCAACAGAAAGGTTGCGCCGCCGACCAGCAGCATGGGCAGTGCAATCGCAGCCCCAGTGGCAATGACGACGCGCCCCCATGATTGAGTTCCCTTGCGTTTGATATGCGCCGCTTGCCCACCCAAATAGAGCAGGCTAGGCGCCAGCACAATCGTGCTGGGATGGGTGGCGTGGGTGATTGCCAGGATCGTGGATGCCTGCCAGATTGGGGTTTTGCCCTGCAACACCCGCAGCCCTCCATATAAGTAGAGTAGCACACCCGCTGCTGCAAAACTGTAGTTTTCCACATAACCAAAAAACAACTGCATCAACCCCAGGCTGGCAAATAGGCCGAAGCTTAACCAACTGGGTGCAAAGCGGTCGTCTGCGCTGATCGCCAGCACGCCCCCCAGGTAGATCAGCCCGGCCAGCGGGCTGAGCAGCCGGTAGACGGGGATGGCATCTTCCCAGCCCAGCGCGCCATGCAGGGCCAGCCAGGTCTGGCTGTGCAGGAATACGTCCAGCGGCGCTTGCCAGGAGTGGGTGAGGCGCAGGTCGGGGTTGGGCCAGGCAATGCTGTGGGCCAGCATATAGGCGTCACCCCAGCGCGTGTGGGCGATGGGGAAGGCGAAAAAGGCAACGGCCAGCACCAGCGCGGCGGCCAGGCGGAGATGAGGCCAGGCGCGCTGACGCCGCGCCGCGGGGCGTTCCAGCAGCCACCAGCCCCAGATCATGGCGGCCAGGACGGCCAGCGTCCCCAGGATCAGCCACGGCATGGGGATGTAGGTCACAGGCCACAGCCCCCACCAGGCGGTTTCGGCGTCGGCGGCTTCAGGGATGGGGGTGGCTGTGGGCGGGAACGTCCATACATAGAGATGGAGCGCCAGCAGGATCAGCCCGATGCCGTGCAGCCCGGCCACGATCTGCCGGGCGCGCCATCGGTTGTGCGGGGAGACGCCGCAAGCGCCGGTCATGTGCGACGGGTGGGGGCCAGTTTGCGGGTGAACCATTCGACGTTGCGACGGATGG
>CAZYQJ010000082.1:0-12352 GCA_964649925.1 uncultured Litorilinea sp. | reverse complement strand
CGTCAGACACGCGGATACGATCAGTCTAACATAGAGATATAGCAAAGTAAAACGAATCAGGCTGGACCAAACTTGACCGTTTGCCCCCTGACTGCTATACTTTGCAAACGTCCGGTAGCCAATGCCAAGTTGGCGGCGGTTTTACCCACCACGCCCCCATCGTCTAGAGGACTAGGACACAGGCCTTTCAAGCCTGCGACAGGGGTTCGAATCCCCTTGGGGGTACCTCAGAACCACTCCAGCAACGGGGTGGTTCTTTTTATTTCACCGTGAATTCAGCCAGTTTTGGGCCGCGAGTTTGTCGTGCGCGGCGAATATCTGTTCTATCTTTCTACGCCCAGTTATGGTATACTACCTCTGGTGTTGACAGGCCGGTTCCGGGGCATAGCGCCGTTCGAGACGCGCTGTACCGGCTGTCCACTATCCAGTGTGATTATGCCTGACCGACAACGACTCTATCGCACCCATGCGGTGATTTTGCGTCGCCGCGATTATAGCGATGCCGACCGCATCCTCACTGTCTTCACGCCCAACTACGGCAAGCTCGAACTGATTGCCAAGGGCGCACGTAAGACCACCAGCCGCAAGGCCGGACATCTAGAGTTGTTCGGCCACTCGTCGCTGCTTGTCGCCAAGGCGCGCACCTGGGACATCATTACCGAAGCCGTCAGCGTGGAGAGTTTCCCCGCGCTGCGCAACGACCTGGACAAGATTGGCCGCGCCAACTATCTGGCCGAACTGGTGGACAGCTTCACCGAGACCGGCGACGAGAACCAGCCGATCTGGGATCTGATGATCCTGGCGCTGCAAGAGCTTGACGCCATGGAAACAGACAGCCCAGCCGCCCCCCTCCTGCAGCAGTGGTTCCAGTTGCACATCCTGGCGCTGGCCGGGTTTCAGCCACAACTCTTTGAATGCCTGGCCTGTGACACCGAACTGGAGCCGGTCACCAACTTCATCAGCCTGGTGGAGGGCGGCGTGATCTGTCCCGCCTGCGCGGCGGGACGGCGCGACGTGGAGCCGATTGAAGCCGACGTGCTGAAGGTATTGCGATTCCTGCAGACGCGCAGTTGGCCCAGCGTGCGTAACGTCCATGTGCGCCCGCACATCCTCCAACGAGTCGACAACCTGCTCTACCGCTACCTGCTTACCATCCTCGAACGCCAACTCAAATCGGTGGACTTCTTGCGCCGCTTACAGCACATGGTCGTGAGCGTTCCCCCTGCCGCGCCCGCCGAAAGCGCACCCTAACCTACATCTATTCAACTGACGCCTGGAGATCGCTTCATGCACATCCGTGAGTATCAAAGCTGGCTCGAAGCCTGGGACCGCGCCCGCAACTGGGATCGCGTGCTCCCTAGCCACACGCTGCTGCACGCCATGGAAGAATTGGGCGAGGTGAGCAAACTTGTGCAAATCCTCGAAGGCTACCGGGATGCCCCTCACGCCGACCTGGAAGCCATCCGGTCTGACCTGGCGTTAGAACTCAGCGATCTGCAGGTGATGATCTTCAAGCTTGCCTATCTGTGCGGGATCGATATGGAAGACGCCATGATCCGCGGCCAGGCCAAAGCAGACCAGCGCTACCCTGACCCATCCACCGGGACCGCCGACCGCGAAGCCTATTGGCAGCGTTTCCGCGCCTATCTGGTCGAGAGCAAGCTCGACGAATGAACATCCCCCCATCATCCTGACCCATTGCCAAAATCGCTCTGCAAAAACCCCGCAAAATTCTAAGAACAAACGTGCGCGCGGGTATTGACACCGCACAAATGTTCGTGTATACTTGGGATAACTTGGGAAACAAACGTTCTGACTTGGGATAATTTGGGTAAAATTGGGGTTTGTTCCCTGCTTCAGATAGAAATGGGAAAGGTACAATCATGATCAATCTCTCGGATCGCCAGCGCAAGATTTTGCAGTTCATCGTCGACTTCGTAAACGAAAATGAGTTTCCGCCCACCATCCGAGAGATCGGCGAGCAGGTTGGCATCTCTAGCACGTCGGTGGTCAACTACAATCTCGCCAAGCTGGAAGATCTTGGCCTTATTTCACGGCGCAAGGAAGTGAGCCGCGGGCTTTGCCTCAATTGGGATCGCCTGGAGGAATTGAAACTCGCTATCAGCCGCGAGGGCGTCCCCTCCGTGCCCATGCCTGCCTCTCGTAGCGGCAACGGCAGCGGTCTCTTGATCGACCCGTCCTCGCTGCTGCAAGTGCCCGTGCTAGGGTCAATCGCCGCTGGTGAGCCAATCCAGGTGGAGGCGCTCACGCCGCAGAACGCGGAGGAGTACATCTCGATCCCCGAAGGCATGCTCAAAACACGCGGCCCGCTCTTTGGCCTGCGCGTCAAGGGTGATTCGATGATCGATGCCAGCGTGCTGGACGGTGATATCGTCGTACTCCGTCACCAGGAAACCGCCAACGACGGCGACATGGTCGCCGCGTGGATCGAAGGGGACGAGGAAACGACGCTCAAGTATCTCTACCGCGAGGGGCGTAATGTCCGTCTTCAGCCTGCCAACCCGGCCTATGCGCCGATTGTGCGGCCTGCCAGCCATGTACGCATCAATGGCAAGGTCGTCTACGTCCTGCGCGCGCTGGAACACTGATCCCAAGTTGAAGCAGGGATAACAACCATTGCCTATTGACAGCCGGAGGGAATCCCTCCGGCTGTTTTTTTAGCTCCCGCCTTCGTCCTGAAGACGCTCCCGCACGGCGTCCCATTCTGCGGGCGTATTGATATTGAGGAAGGCATCGGGCGTGGTCATGCGCCGGGCCAGGTCCTCCCCGCTCACCCAGCGTACACGCAGTTGATCAAATGCGGCCTGCACCGCCAGCTTGCCACTGCGCAGCATCGCCTCCATCACCGGCACACAGCGCGGATGGTAGATCGCATGAAACACCTGGGCGTGTTGATCCGTCTGAGGGACAACGGCATCCCAGCCTTCGCCGGTCAGGCCTGCCAGATAGCCAAACAGCCCCGCATCCACAAAGGGCATATCACAGGCCACAGCCATCGTCCACCCACGGCACACGGAAAGCCCGGTAGCCAGGCCGCCCAGCGCACCGCCTTGCGGCCATCGATCCCCCACCACGCGCAGCCCCGGATCTTCCGGCAGCGCATCGACGATGGCGCGGTCATTTGCCACCACGACCACCCCTCCCTGCGCCAATGGCCGCAGCCGCCGCAGGATATAGGTGATCAGGACCTCATCACCCACGCGCAGCAACGCCTTATGCTGCCCCATGCGGCGGCTTAACCCGCCTGCATTGATCAGAAGCGTGAGGTCTGGCCGTGACATACGGGTATGGAGGCTGGAGAGGGAACGGCTAACAAAAAAGAAACCAGAAGAGGCGAGACCTGGCAAGATGCCGGCTCGCCTCTTTCATTGCTTGCGAAAACAGCGCGCGGGCGCGCAGCTGCATCCGGCGCGCTTAAACCGAGTCGAGGAAGCGGACGGCATCGCCCACAGAAACGATCTTCTGCGCTTCCTCATCACTGATCTCGCCGCCAAACTCTTCTTCGAAGGCCATGATTAGCTCGACCAGGTCCAGGCTGTCGGCCTCCAGGTCATCACGAAAATTGGCATCCATGGTGACTTCACTGGCATCGACACCCAACTGATCGACGATAATATTGCGAACCCGTTCGAAGGTTTCCTGTTCGGCCATGATCGATCTTTCCCCTTCCCAATGATCGCAGACTTGTGTATTGTTGGTTTACAGTTCCGAAATCGTTCTAGATTTTTCGCGTTTACCACAAGCGGATGCCAAGCGTGCAGGTCTGGATGGGCCGCGACCCGCTAAGGCCGCGCCTCTCCCCTCTTTGGCGAAATTCTCTCCGCGCAAAGCGGGGCAGATACCGCGTCCCTCTCCTGTCTCTGGTCCGCTGGATACGCTTGGGCCATTGTAGTCAGCGCCGCGCAAGCTGTCAACATCAGCACGTCACAATCAGACAACTAGTTCGCAACATCCTCCTCCTATAGTGGTTGCTACATGTACGGCTTCGATGGTTTTGACCGTCCGCAACCGCCGCCAGCCCCTGATGGCCCGGCTGCGATCCAACAGTCATCATTTGATTGAACACCACAGCAAATCGAAAGTTGCGCTAATTTCCAAGATGTTGTATATTATTTCACAAATAGTTCGAGGCTGATTGGTTTCCGGCGAGCGACTAAGCGTTTCATAGGTAAGATTGGCTCAACGGGCGCCTCGGCTAAAGAGGATACGTGGTAGCAGCTTTAGTCGCTTGCCGGAGCCGTGAAGTATGAGGGGAGCTTACTTCACAGCATCCAATCAGCACCTCCTTTGGTTCCTCCTTTGTACGACGCCCATCACCGCGCCTGCGGTGATGGGCACTCCTCTTTATAGGGCAGTTCTCAATTAGGACAGTTTACTTCTGGGCCGCGCTCAATCACTCAACGTACCGGGCGGGATCGTATCCCCGGACAGCGGCGGCTTTGCCAGCGCGATGGGGATCCGGTCGATCCGCTGCTCGCGCGCAGCGTCAGGCCACATCAACACCAGCCACACCGCATCCACCCCAAACTCTGCCTCCAGCGGATCATTGCGCCATGCGTTCACCAACCGGCGCGCCTCTGAATCGCCAACACCCAAGGCCAAAGTCAGGTGAGGCGTAAATGGAATGGCCTCCAGCTTGGGGTTGGCCTCCTGGCGTACCGGCGCTAACGCCGACGCAACCGCCTGTTGCAGCCGCGACAGCACTGGCGGATCCTCGCCCACCACTTCGTCCACCTGGATAAAGACCGCATGAAACTGCGGTCGCGTCACATCGTCCTCGACGACGGCTGCGCCGAGACGCAGCCGAAACGCCGTAAAGCTCTGCACCGCCGCAGCCACGCGATCAAACACCTCTTCCGGCGGGCAGGACGGGACAAAGGGCGGGACCAGGGTGACATGTCCCCCCCAGGTGGGCCAGCTTGCGCCCGGCAGGTTCTCCACCCTCCGGCGAAAACGCCGGTCAACCGCCTCCGGCAGCATGATATGAACGCTGATGCGAGGGACTATACGACTCATCCGCACCTACTCACTCTACGAGCCAGGTCACACCTGGCGCTTTCTGATTTGACACTGCATGATTTGGGCAAGTATAATGCGCGCCGTCACAGAACTCAATTTGGCGGCTATCAGTGTCCCACCCGGCGAGATCCATATGGTTCACAAGTGGTTGAATCAGCATTGTATCTGTTGTTGCATCTGTCACGAGCGGAGGCAGTGGCTTCCGGCTCTGGCAGTGCAGCCCGCGCACTAGCCACCAGCCCGAAGAAACAGCAGTTCCCACTGCCTCTGCCTCCCCAAGTAGACGGTACGGTGGGTCCAGTGAGTCACGACAACGCTCAGGAGACCCTGGGCGTTTTTGATCCAGCGCCACCGCACCAGCCGGTTGGCGCTTTTTGATTGGAACTGTGCGGCTGCCTCCCCGAATCAGCCCCCTGGTAAAGAATCCTACAAGGAGGAACGAATTGACCGCAAAATCACTCGAATCGTTGGACACGGACTCCCCATCTGCCGCAGACAGCCCACACATCTGCGGCCTGCCCGGACTGCTTGTCACACCCGACTGGCTGGCCGCATATCTCAACGCCGTTGACCTGCGCTTGGTGGACGTTCGCTCAGCGGAGGAATATGCCGAGGGGCATCTGCCTGGCGCGGTCCAGTTAAGCCTGGAAGCACTGACGCAGGAAGAGGCGGGCGTGCCCGGCATGTTGATCGCCCCTGACGCGTTCGCCGCCATCATGGGACGGCTGGGCATTGATACCGATACTTCCGTTGTCCTCTATGACAGCAACTGGGGGATGCCTGCGGCGCGCGTGCTGTGGGCGCTGCGTCGCTACGGCCATGACCAGGCCGCGTTGCTGGATGGCGGCTGGGACCGCTGGCAGGAAGAAGGCCGCCCTGTCACCACTACGCCGCACATCCCGCACGCAGCGCACTTCGAACCGCGGCCCAGCGATGACCACCTGGCGACGCTGGACTGGGTGCAGGCGCATCTCGACCACCCCGAGACCCTCATCATCGACACACGCACCCCCAATGAGTATGCCCAGGGTCACTTGCCCGGCGCAATCAACTGGGACTGGATGAACGGTGTGCCCGTCGGCAGTTGGGACACGCTGCGTCCAACATCCGAGTTATACGCCGAACTGACCGCGCTGGGTATCACCCCCGACAAAGAGATCGTCACCTACTGCCGGTCCGGCGCACGCGCTGCGCACACCTACCTGCTGCTGCGCCACCTCGGTTACCCCCGTGTTCGCAACTATGACGGTTCATGGCTGGAATGGTCGGCGCGCGTGCTGGGCGCAGACCCCCATGCCTAACCCATCCCCTCAATGCCCACCAGAAGGAGGAACGTCCCTTGAGCAGTAACATCAATGAACCCCGGCAATCCCCCGCAATGCAGGCGGCGACGGCAGCCCTCCCCCGCGGCGGGTGGACGATCAGCCCGCACGTCCGCATGGGCCTGCTAGCCACCCTGGCGGCAGTAGCCATCCTGCTGTTGGCCGCGGCGGTCAGCGGTGAGATGGCCGTTTTTTGGGTCTTTGGGCTGGCCTTTGGCTTTGTTCTTCAGCGCAGCCGCTTCTGTTTTGCCAGTGCCTTTCGCGATCTCTTCCTGCTGCGCCATGGCCGCTCGATGCGCGGGGTCTTGGCTGGATTGGCCGTGGCGACCGCCGGTTTCTCGGTCATGATGGCGCGCCAGGTTCCCAACCCCAGCCTGGGCATTCTCCCGCCTGACGCCAATGTGCTGCCGATGGGCTGGCACCTGGTTGTGGGCGGCGTGCTGTTTGGGATCGGCATGGTCGTCGCAGGCGGCTGTGTCTCCGGCAGCATCTACCGTATGGGTGAAGGCTATGTCGCCTCCTGGGTCAGCTTCGGCGGCATCATGCTGGGGCTGCTCGTCGCCAGCTTCACCTGGAACTGGTGGTGGAACGCCACCATTGCCGATGGCCCGCGCCTCTGGCTGCCCACCTATCTGGGCCATGCCGGGGCGATTGCCCTCACCTTCCTGGGGCTGATCGCCATCTACCTGCTGGTGATGTGGTGGGAGAGTCGCGGCGGCCTCACCCTGCCGGAGATCCCGTTTATGGGCAGCGACGACGAGGCCTTCTCGGCCAAACTGGGCGATAGCCTGCGCCGTGTCTTTGTACATGGCTGGCCCATCGTTACCGGCGGCGCGATCCTCGGCGGCCTCAACGTGCTGCTCTTTCTCCACTCGCACCCCTGGGGCTTCACCGGCGAAGTCTCGCGCTGGGTGATCGGCCTCACCAATGCCGCGGGCATCGGCCCTGGCCTGCTGGAAGGTGCGGCCAGCCTGCCCGGCTGTGCGCTGGAGCTTGGCGATACCGGCATCCTACACCACATGTTTTTCCTGGTATGGGGCATGGTCTTTGGTTCGTTCATCGCCGCGCTCTACGCCGGGGAGTTCAAGATCCGGCTGCCACGCCAGAAAGCACGCTATCTGCAGGCGGCGGGCGGCGGCACGATCATGGGCTATGGCGCAGGGCTGGCCATGGGCTGCACCATCGGCGCGTTTTTCTCGGCCATCCCGTCCCTGGCCGTCAACGGCTGGGCCTTTGCTCTCTGCCTCGCCGTGGGCGCATGGATCGGCACCAAAGTGATCGAACGCATTAACTAAACCAAATCCCGAAAATGCCCAATCACAAGGCACGGAATCGACAGATCAACCACACAGATCAGCGGTGATAGAAAGGAACCGGCACATGGCGCTCAAGCAGTTGGATGTTCGGGGAGAAATCTGCCCTTACCCGATGATGAAAACCGTTCAGGCGTTGAAGAAACTCAGCGCCAATGACCAGGGGCTGGAGGTGATCACCGACCACGCGCCCGCCCTGGAGACCATCCCCACCCAGGCCGCCCGGCTGGGATACCAGGCGACCATCGAAGAGACCGGCTCCCCCGAATGGCGCATCACGCTAACGCGCGGGTAGCCCTGTATCAAGGAGAAACACAAGATGAAAACCCGTATCTGGATCGCCTTCGCTTTGTTGCTGTGGAGCCTTATCATGGCCGCCTGCACCACGCCCGCCGTGGCCACTCAGCCCGAGATCGCCCCCGTGGAAGTCTATGCCAACGCCGATGTGTTGGTGGATACCCAGTGGATCCTGGATCACCTTGATGACCCCAACGTGCGCCTGATTGACGTCAGCGGCAACGCTGACGACTACGCCGCAGGCCATCTGCCCAGCGCAGTTTATGTCAATGTGGGTGATGAGATGACCAACCCCGAAGACTCGACCCGGGGCCAAATTCTCACCCAGGATGCACTCTCCGCCCTGCTCAGCCGCGTGGGCATCACGCCGGAAACGACGGTCGTCTTCTATGACGGCAGCAGCAATCTACTCGCCACCCGCGCCTATTGGGTGCTCAAATACTACCAACACGACGATGTCAAGGTCTATAACGGTGGCAGCCTGAAGTGGGTGGCGGATGGGCAGGAATTAGTCACTGATGTGGTCGAGGTAACCCCGTCCGAGTATGTTGCCCAAGATGCTGACCTGGCGATCCGCACGACGACCGAGTATGTGATGGAACACCTGGACGATGAGAACGTGGTGTTGTGCGACACGCGCGGGCCGGAGGAATTCACCGGAACCGATGTGCGGGCCGCGCGCGGCGGCCACATCCCCGGCGCGATCAACGTCGAGTGGACCAACGCGGTCAACGACGACGGCACGTTCAAGGAGGCGCGCGCCCTCTTTGACCTGTACACCAAAGCCGGTTTTGCGCCCGACAAGCAGATCATCACCTACTGCCAGACCGGGGTGCGCGGCGCACATACCTGGTTTGTGCTGAAGGAACTGCTCGGCTATCCCGACGTGCGCAACTATGACGGCTCCTGGGAGGAATACGGCAACCGCGAGGACACCCCCATCGAGTCGTAAATCGTAAGTAGGCAGTGGGCAGTCGGGAGTAGGCAGTAGGGTGCAGAAGCAGGGATCGGACGGCACACGCCGGTTCTGCCCCTCCTGCCTACTCCCACGCCTGATTGCCATCTTCTTTGCGTCCTTCGCTGTGTAATCTCCTCCTTCGCTGCAAGTTGTCCATTTGCCTCGCTCGCAGTATCATCTGCGGTGGACCCCACCGTCCAAATCCATTCAACCATCCACATCCAACCGGCCCACTCGTTGAGGAGGTAAGATGAAGATCACCCATGTGCGTGTCTTCCAGGTCGAAGGCGTGATGGAACATGCAGGCGTCTTCTGGGAAGAACGCTTGATCCGGCCTGTGGACATCTACCCGGAACACCGCGCCGAAGGCGCAACCTGGCTGGAACCACACGGCCCCGGCCAATATCGCATCGTGGCGCACTTTGTCGAAATCGGCACCGACGCGGGCATCACCGGCATCGGCGGCCCCATGCCTGCCGACCAGGCTTACATCATCGGCGCACAACTGGCCCCGCTGCTCATCGACCATGACGCCCTCGCCATCGAACGCCTCTGGGATCGCATGTACCGCTACATGGTGCATGGGCGGAAAGGCCTGGTCATGCAGGCCATCAGCGCGGTGGACTGCGCCCTGTGGGATCTCAAGGGCAAGTGGGCCAACGCGCCGGTCTATACCCTGCTGGGCGGCCCCACGCGCACCGAGATCCCGGCCTATGCCAGCATGCTCGGCTATTCGCTCGACCCCGAACTGGTGCAAGAGCGCGTGCAGGAGGTCGTCAACCAGGGGTATGCCGCCACCAAATGGTTCTTCCGCGATGGCCCCACCGACGGCGCAGCGGGTATCCAGCGCAACCTGCGCCTCGTCCGCACCCTGCGCGAAACGGCTGGCCCCGACGTGGATATCATGCTTGACTGCTGGATGAGTTGGGACGTGCCCTATACGATTCAGATGGCCGACCGGCTAGAGGAGTACAACCCACGCTGGCTGGAAGAGCCGGTGCTGCCCGACAAGATCGACCAGTACGCCGAGATCCGGCAGAACGTCCGCATCCCCATCTCCGGCGGCGAACACGAATACACGCGCTGGGGACTCAAAGCTCTGATGGATGCGGGCGCGTGCGACGTGCTTCAGCCCGATATCTACTGGGCTGGCGGCATCTCCGAGATGCAAAAGATCATCGCGCTGGCCTCCGCCTATGACCTGCCGGTGATCCCGCACGGCCATTCCACCCCGGCGACGGCCCATGTCATCGCCGCCTGGCCGCAGACTACCTGCCCCATCCTCGAATACCTGGTGAAGTGGAACGAAATCCACCAGTTCTTCCTCAAGACCCCGCTCAAACCCGTGGGCGGCAAGGTGATCCTACCCACCACCCCAGGCTTGGGGATGGAGTTGGACAAGGACAAGATTGAAAAACAGACGGACCTGACTTTCTAGCCGAATTTGCCACACAGAAGAGAAACCCATGTCTGCACCCGTACGCGTCGCCGTGCTTGGCCTGGGCCAGCGCGGTCTACAACACGTTGCCAACCTCTGGCGTCTGCAAAGCGAAGGCATCGCCCAAGTCGTTGCCCTGGGCGATGCCTTTCCCGACAACCTGGCCGAAGCCAAATTGCAGCAGTTCATCCCCGGCTTTGCCAGCGACAACATCTGCCTGACCACCGACTTTGACACGCTGCTTGATACCTCGCCGGATGCGCTTTACGTCTGCATCCCGCCGAATCTGCATGCGGGCCAGGTCGTGACCGCGGCCCAGGCGGGCGTGCATCTCTTTATTGAAAAGCCCATGAGCCTCTTCCTCGACGAAGCCATCGAGATGGATCAGGCGATCCGGCAGGCAGGCATTATCGCCACGGTGGGATTCCAACAACGCTATGATTCGCGCCATGAAGCGGTGCGCGACTTCCTGGCAGATAAGCGCGTGGTTATGGCGACCTACACATTCCATGCCCCGCTTGAAGCGCACAACGTCAAGCACATGCACACCGAAGCCGCGGGCGGCCCTGTCAACCGCGTCTGGACGGCCAGCCGCGCCTGGTCGGGCACGACGATGGTCGAGGCTGGCATCCACCCGCTGGACGTATGGCGCTACTGGCTGGGCGATGTGGAATGGGTGCAGGCCGTCTATCTCCACCGGCCGCCGGAGGAAATCTTCGACGGTGCAGACAACCCTTACGCCTATAACGCGCTCTTCGGCTTTGCGTCGGGTGCGGTGGGTAACATCACCCTTTCACGCCTGCGCCGCGTCTATCACTCGGACTTGGATCACCGCCTGCTCTGGAACGAAGGCCACCTGCACATCGAACGGGATGCACTGGTAGCCTATCACTATGATGGCCCTTACCCGCCGTCACAGCCGCCCGCAGCCGCAGATGTCCGCAAGCCGCTGCCTGTCCCCACGGCCAACAACGCCACCTTTGAGATCAGCCGCGCCTTTGTCCAGGCGGTTGCCGACCGCGCCCCTGAACTGATCCGATCACCCTTCCCCGATGCCATGAACAGCCTGGCGGCTGTGTTGGCGGCCAACGTCTCCGATGCGCTGGAGGGCCAACGCGTCCAGATCAGCGAGTTGCTCACCGATGACCGTTACGCGCGGTTCCGCGTCAAAGCGTAGGGAGGTACATGGTGAAATTTCTGATCTATCCCGCGCTCTCGGAGAAAGAAGTGGCCGAACTGCGCGCTGTGGTAGACGATGCCGCGGCGGGCGATGCCAAGATCGTCAACGCCCAGAGCGAAGAGGAGGCGCGCCATGCCATTGTCGATGCCGATGGCATGTACGGCACAATCACGCCCGACCTGTTGAGCCGTGCCACACGCCTGCGCTGGCTGCAAACCCCTGTCGCCGGGCTGGAGAACTACATGTTCCCGGCCCTGGCCGAAGCCGACCTGACTATGACCAACATGGCAGGCATCTACAGCGACCAGATCGCGGACCAGGCCTTTGCCTATATCCTCATGTTTGCGCGCGGCATGCACATCTACCTGCGCCGCCAACTCCAGCATGTGTGGCAGCCCCGCGTGCCCGTGGTGCATCTGGCCGACCAAACGCTGGGTGTGGTGGGGCTGGGCGGCATCGGCACAGAGGTCGCCAAGCGCGGCCATGCCCTCGGCATGCGCGTGATCGCGATCGAGCCGCGCCCGCGGCCCGACCAGCCTTTTGTAGATGAACTCTGGGGCCAAGACCGGCTGGACGACCTGCTGGCCACCGCCGACTTTCTAGTGCTTTGTGTGCCGCACACGCCCGAAACGGTCAAACTGATCCGTGCGGAACAGCTACGGCGCATGAAGCGCACCGCCTACCTGATCAACATCTCGCGCGGGGTTGTGGTAGACCTGGCCGACCTGACCGCGGCCCTCCAGAACGGCATCATTGCAGGGACCGGACTGGATGTCTATGAGGTGGAGCCGCTGCCCGCCGACC
>CAZYQJ010000081.1:0-12452 GCA_964649925.1 uncultured Litorilinea sp. | reverse complement strand
AGGTCTCCGCCGGAAAGGACGTGCGCGGGATCAAGCGCGTGCTTCAGTTCGAGAAGGTGGAGATGGTCAAGTTTGTGGAGCCGCAGCATGGCCGCGCCGAACTCGACTCGCTGGTGGCGAACGCCGAGACGTTGTGCGAGCGCTTGGGGCTGCCCTATCGCCGTGTGATGATCGCGACCGGCGACCTCTCGTTTGTGGCCGCGATCAAGTACGATGTCGAGGTGTGGGCCGCGGGCTGTGAGGAGTGGCTGGAGGTTAGCTCCTGTTCGTATTTCCGTGACTTCCAGGCGCGCCGCGCCAACATCCGCTATCGCACCGCTGAAGGCAAGATCGAGTATGTCCACACATTGAACGGGTCGGGGCTGGCGCTGCCGCGTATTATCATCGCTATCCTGGAGAACAACCAGCAGGCGGATGGATCGGTAGTCGTGCCGGAAGTCCTACGCCCGTACATGGGCGGGCAGGAGGTAATCCAGGGCGCGGCGGTCGCAGCCTAGCGTTGTCTGGATGTACTCCTGTTTTTTCGGTGGTTTATTTGACAGGCGAGGGGTGGGAGGGTATACTATCCTTTGTTAGCGGGTAGACTTTGTATGACTTCCTGCTGCCGCAAGTCGGCCACGCTGCGCTGCCGTGTTTGAGGAGAGACTCCAAGGGCCGGAGCGGGGCATAAGGAGGGATGGCCGAGTGGACGAAGGCGGTTGTCTTGAAAACAACTGTGGCAGCAATGTCACCGGGGGTTCGAATCCCTCTCCCTCCGCCTGAAGTATCTGAAGTCTGCTGCGGAATCATGGGGAGGTCGCATAGCCCGGTCGAGTGCGCCCGCCTGCTAAGTGGGTAGGGGTGGTAACATCCCTCGAGGGTTCAAATCCCTCCCTCCCCGCCATTGTTTTTTAACCTAGTTATGTCCCAGTAGCTCAGCGGATAGAGCGCTACCCTGCGGAGGTAGAGGTCAGAGGTTCAAATCCTCTCTGGGATGCCTGCAACAGCCCGGACGTGAGACGTCCGGGCTGTTCTTTTTGCTGTGCGCGTTTGGCGCTAGCGACAGCCTTGCGAGATCGTGGGCTGAATGGACGAGGTAGAGACAAAAAGAGGCAGTCGCCAAAACGGCCATAACGGTCTATACTTTCCTCTAGAGTCCAAACATGCACGTACAAAGGAGGGGAACCCATGACTAAGATCGTCGTGATTGGCGCGGGCAGCCTTGTCTTCGCCAGCCGGTTGACCACCGATATCCTCTGTGTACCGGCGTTGGCGGACAGCCACCTGGTCTATGTGGATATTGACCAATCGGCGCTCGACCTGATCGATCGCTTTGCGCGCAAGGTAATCGCGCAGGAGGGGCTGGCTGCTACGGTCGAAACCACGCAAGATCGCCGCCAGGCGTTGGCAGGCGCCGACTATGTGATCACCACATTCCGCGTGGGCGGGGTGGAGGCGACGGCACTCGACCTCCAGATCCCCTTCAAGTATGGCATCCATCAGGCGGTGGGCGACACAATCGGGCCGGGCGGCGTCTTTTACGGGCAGTGCCACATCCCGCTGCTGATCGACATCTGCCGCGATATGGAAGAACTCTGCCCCGATGCGCTGTTGATCAACCATACGAACCCGATGGCGATGCTCTGCTGGGCAGTGAACCGTGCCACGAGCATCCGCAATGTGGGGCTGTGTCACAGCGTACAGCACACCTCCGAACAACTGGCACAGCACATCGGCGCGCCCTATCCGGAAGTCTCCTATTGGGTGGCCGGGATCAACCACATGGCCTGGTTCCTGCGTTTTGAGTGGAACCATGAGGATGCGTACCCGCTCCTGCGCAAGCGGCTGGCGGAATGGGACGCGCAGCAAGGCGACCAGCATCTCGACCTCGACGGCCAGTCGGAAAACCCCTACTATGGCCGCGATCCCTGGACGTGGGACACGGTGCGCCGTGACCTGTTCCGGCGTTTCGGCTACTATGTCACCGAATCCACACCGCACCTGTCGGAGTATCTCCCCTACTTCCGGCGCACGCCAGCGTTGATGGAGGCCTATTCCTTGCCGCGTCGCGACCTGGCGGAATTCAAGCAGTTCTGGCCGCAGCGGCGGCAGGCGCGCCAGGACAGCATCCGTCGGCAGGCCGAAGGGCCGGATCCCATCCCGATGAACCGCAGCAGCGAATACACCTCCTACATCATCGAGGCAATCGAGACGGACAAGCCGTACCGGGTCAACGTCAACGTGCGCAATACGGGGCTGATCACCAACCTGCCGCCAGATTGCTGCGTCGAAGTTCCCTGCCTGGTGGATGGGATGGGTGTGCATCCCTGTTATGTGGGCGACCTGCCCCCGCAACTGGCGGCGCTGTGTCGCAGCAATATCGCGGTGCAAGAGATGTCGGTCAAGGCAGCACTGGAGGGCGACCGTGAGGCGTTGTTCCTGGCAGTGGCGTTGGACCCGCTCACGGCGGCACTGCTGCCGCTTGACGAGATCCGCCAGATGACTGACGAGATGTGCGAAGCGCTGCTGCCGTGGATGCCGCAGTTCCAGACGCAGGCGGCGCAGCCAGCTTGAGTCTGCGCATCCGCGGGGCGCGCTGAAAACCACTTGCATAGGCCAGGAGCCATCCCGCACCCACCACGGGCGCATCGGCGTGTGCGGGATAGCTCGGCTGCACCTGAAGGCAGACATCAGCGAAATAGCAAAATCACTAGAGGGAAAGGCGTTTTGTGTTGCGCATTGTCAGTTGGTTGATGCGCCGCCCACGCAAAGCGTAAACGCTCTAGCTCGATAGTTATCTCTGAGGTATCCCCCAACTAGCAAGGTTGATGAGTATGCAGTGGAAGGTATTGGTGGACCCAGTGTCTCGCAAAGTGGAAGAGATCTTCTCCTCCGAGGACTGGGCGCGGCTGCATGACCTGGTCGATGTCGTGTGGGGACGCGATAAGCCGATCCCCGATGAGGAATTAGCAAAGCACGCAGGCGAGTTGAACGCAATCGTCACCGGGCGTTGGCATCACGGCCCGCTGCAGCGGATGACCCAACTGCGCGCCATTCTGGAGGTGGGGGGACGGCACCCCAGCCCCAAGGTGTTGGACTATGTGGAATGTTTTCGCCGCGGGATCCGCGTCTTAAGCTGTGCGCCCGCCTTTGGCCCGATGGTGGCGGAAATGGCGTTGGGCATGGCGTTGGCGTGCAGCCGCCAGATCGTGGACGGTCACAACGCTTTTGTCGCCGGGGAGGAAGTCTATCTGCGCCCAGGCAACCGCGACAGCTTTACCCTTTTTGATCAGCCCGTAGGATTGATCGGCTACGGCGGGCTGGCGCGGGCGCTGCGCCCGCTGCTTGCACCTTTCCGCTGCAAACTGCATGTCTATGACCCGTGGCTGCCCCAGCGTTATCTGCGGGACCAGGGGGTGACGCCCATGTCGCTGGACGACCTGTTGGCAACCAGCCGCGTGATCTTTGTGCTGGCGATCCCCTCTGCCGAGAACCGGGCGATGTTGGACCGTACGCGGCTAGAGTTGATCGCGCCGGATGCGGTCTTGGTGCTGATCAGCCGGGCGCATGTGGTGGATTTCGATGCGCTGACGGACTTGCTGTATCAACGCCGTTTTCGCGCTGCTATCGACGTGTTTCCGCAAGAACCGCTGCCCGCCGATCACCCCATCCGCCGCGCGCCGGGTGCGGTGCTGTCCGCCCACCGCGCGGGCAGCGTGTGGCGTGATCTGCAATCTATCGGGCGGATGGTTGTGGATGACCTAGAGGCAATGACTCGCGGGCTGCCGCCGATGGCGATGCAGGTGGCGCAGCCGGAGATCGTCTACCGGCTTGAGTGACAGGCCCACTAGGCGGAACCGTTGAGCGTGCCGTGACCGTTGCGGCTGGCATGGCCGTTGTCGTGGTTGCCGTTCTCCGGGTCAAAGGCGTAGGCCAGGGTCATCGCTTCGCGGCTGATGCGGCGGTAGATCTCCACCAGCCGTTCATAGGTGTCGTTGCCTGCTGCGGTGGTGGGAGGCGGACCAAGCCGCCGCAGCAGCGCCAGTTCGACCGGCGCAGGCACGATATGCGGGCGGAAGTCGCCCAAGGCCTTGGCATTGCCCCAGAAGGTGTCGATCTGTTGATCCAGCGGCTGGATCTCGTCATCGCTGGAGGTGACCGACGCAGCGCGGTAAAAGCCGCTGTTGGAGGTCGCGCGGCTGCCCTCTCTGTCGAGCGCGGAGCCGCCGGTCATGGTTTCGCCAGTACGGGCGCGTTGGGCGCGCAGCCCGCGCAGGATTGCCTGTTGGTCGCGACCGCGCAGCCGGAATAGCAGCCAGGGGTCATCCGCCACCATATCGCCCAGCGCCACGTAGGCGGCAGCGACATGTTCGCAGGGCTGTTGCAGGTGTGGATGGCAGGTGCAGTAGTGGTGAACTTCGTCCAGACTCTTGGGGAGAAGCTGTACACCGGCTGCCGTGACCGCGCGATCCAGGTCGGACGGCAGGTCACCCGCCAGCAATTGGGCTGCGTAGAGGGCCTGGCTGCCCAGCGCGTCGATCACGCGCTGCCACTGCTCGTCGCTCCACATGACAAACTGGATATCGACTTCACAACTTGCGCCCGCGCGATCCTGGGCTGAGGCGGTGATCCGCCCTGGCAGCACCTCCAGCCGCCGGATACGCACGCCGCGCTCCCCGTCGGCCAGACCGAGGGTGCGGAGCCAGGTGCGCCACTGGCGCGACCAATCTTGTCCGGCGAGACGGCGTGAGATTTCCATTAGATGTCATCCTCGATGGCGTCATAGCGCAGCATCAGCAGTTCGCGCAACTGGTCTGTGTCCAGTTCCGTCAGCCATTCTTCGCCGCTCCCCACAATGGACTGGGCGAGCGCTTGCTTGCTCTCGATCAGGTCGTTGATCCGCTCCTCCAGCGTGCCCGCCACCACAAATTTATGCACCTGGACATTGCGCTGCTGGCCGATGCGGAAGGCGCGGTCGGTGGCCTGGTTTTCCACTGCCGGGTTCCACCAGCGATCAAAGTGAAAGACGTGGTTGGCTTGGGTGAGGTTGAGCCCTGCCCCTCCGGCACGCAGACTCAACACAAAGACCGGCGGGCCATCCTCGCTCTGGAAGGCCTGCACCAGCTTATCGCGCTGGGCTGCGGGTGTGCTGCCGTGCAGGAAGAGCGTTTCGACGCCAAGCGTTTCGGTCAAGTGCCGCTGGAGCAAGTGCCCCATCTCGACAAACTGCGTGAAGATCAAGGCGCGATCGCCCACGGAGAGCGCTTCGTCCAGCATTTCACTGAGGCGACTGAGTTTGCCACTGCGTCCGAGCAGTGGCCCATCCTGTTTGAGGTAGTGGGCCGGGTGGTTGGTGATCTGCTTGAGTTTGGTGAGCAGCGCCAGCACCAGCCCGCGCCGCTGGATGCCGTCGGTGCGGTTCAATTCGGTCAGTGCATCCTGCACGACGGTTTCGTAAAGCTGCGCCTGTTCGCGCGTCAGCGTGCAGTAGACGACCATCTCATTCTTTTCGGGCAGGTCGGAGATGATGGTCGGGTCTGATTTGAGGCGGCGCAGCAGGAACGGCTGCACCAGGCGGCGCAGTTCGTCGGTGCGTTCCCTGTCGTTGTAACGCTCGATGGGCACGATATAGCGTTGGCGGAACTGCTCCTGGCGGCCCAGATAGCCAGGGTTAAGAAACTCCATGATGCTCCACAGCTCCGACAGCCGGTTTTCGACGGGCGTACCGGTCAGCGCGATGCGGTTTTCGGCGCGCAGCCGCCGCACGGCCTGGGTCTGTTTGGCGCTCGGCGTCTTGATGTTCTGGGCCTCGTCCAGGATCAGGTCGCTCCAGACAAAGGTTTCAAGCTGTTCGATATCGCGGCGTGCCGTGCCGTAGCTGGTGATGATCAGGTCATAGGTGTTGATCGCATCGACCAGGTCATCGCCGCTCAGGCGGTTATTGCCGTGATGAACCAACGGGCGCAAACTGGGCGCAAAGCGTTCGATCTCGCGGCGCCAGTTGGCGACGACGCTGGTGGGGCAGATGAGCATGGCCGGGGCGACACGATACCCGCTGCCGTTGTTTTTTGCGGCCATCTGGCGCACATGCAGCAGGAGCGCAATCGCCTGTACGGTCTTGCCCAGCCCCATGTCATCCGCCAGACATGCGCCCAGCCCCAGTTGGCGCAGGTGGGCCAGCCAGCCGACGCCGCGGCGTTGGTAGGCGCGCAGTTCGCCCACAAAGCCGGGGGGTTCGGCAATCGAAGCCATCGGCTGGTGACCGCGCAGACGGTCTAGGGCGTTTTGCAGCCAGCCGGTCACCACAACCGTGTCGAGCGGCAGGATTTCGGCAGCGTTGCCTGGGGGCGCGATTTCGGCGGGCAGGTTGGTCTGCGACCCCGGCGTATCCCGATCCGGTTCGGCGGTGACGGGATGTTCGCCCACATGCGCCTGGGCCAACCGGATGGCCTGAAGCAAAGTCATCTGCCCACCCTGGCGTTGTTCGGCCAGGAAGCGTTTGGCCGCGTCCACCTGGTGCGGTTCGAGTTCAACCCAACGCCCGCCGAGGCGCAGCAGCGGGGTACGCATGGCGGTAAGCTGGTCGAATTCAGATTCGGATAGCGAATCGCCGCCCAGCACCAGATCCCACGAATAGCCGATGAGGCTGTTGAGGTTGAGGCGGACGTCCTGCCGGTTCGGCTGGTCTGTGCCGTTGAGCAAGGCTTCTAGGTCGCCATCTTCACTGGAGAGGCGCAGCCGCAGCCCCAGACGCATGCGGCGGCTGGCGTTCCACCATTCGGGCAGGATCAGGCCAAAGCCGCTGCTTTCCAGAAGCGGGCCAATTTCGCGTAGGAATTGATAGGCCTCATCGGTGGAGAGCAGGCTCAGTTCGGGCCGCGGGTTGCGCAGGCTGCGTTCGATTGGCTCGAACAGACGGCTGGCAACGCCCAGGCCCGCCAAGAGACGTTCCTGCGGCTGGTCTACGTGGCGGCTGCCGACAAGTACGGCGTTGTTCGGCGCCTGCCAGATCTCGCGTGCCGAGACAACCAGGTTGGGGTTGTCGCGCGCCTGCAGGTAATAGTGCAGTTTCCACACCAGCGGGTGGTGCGCGCCTGAATCGCCGTTGTCGTTAACATCCGGTTCTTCCAGCCTGAAGCAGATGCGGAAGTTGGCATCGCGTACGACAAAGAGCTGCTCGGTCCACTGCTGCCATTCCTGGTACAACTCATGGGCAGGCTGCGGCGGCAAGTGCAGGTGGGGCTGGGGCGAGAGCAGGCGTTGAAGCCAGTGCAGCGCCGGAGCCGTGGGCGCGGGGGCCAGGGATTCACCCCAGGCGCGCACCGCGGCATCGACCAATGTGGCGACAAAGTGTTCGGTCAGCGCCGCCGGGGCAGGCGCGTCGGCGGGTGACTCCAGGTTATAGGCGCGGCAGACGGGCGGCATCGTCCGCACCAGTTCGCCGCGGTGTTGTTCGACGCGCGGGTCGAGCAAAATGGGCTGCCAGATCGCTTCCAACCGGCCTGCGGGGTCCACGCGCAGGCTGGGCAGGTAGTGCTGGCCGACCAGGATTTCGAGGGCGAACTTGGCGGCGTTGCTCCAAAAGATCAGGTCATTGCCCAGACGCAGCCGCGGCAGGATGCTGTCGGCATGTTGGCGTGCCGTGGCATCGCCCAACCGGCTGAGAAAAAAGAGAGCACGCAGCGGGTCCAATGCCAACCCAGTGACCTGCCAGGCCATGAGGGTGGGCGTTTCGGTGCGAAGCGCAGTGCGCGTGCCGGTGGCGGTAGAAAACAGCCCGCGCCGCGCCAACGGCAGGTTGTCCTGGCTGGGCAGCCAAACAGTAGCATTGGCCGGTTGTAGATCGGACGGGCTGATCGCGCCAAGCTCCTGGCTCAGCACAGCGCGCAACTGGCCGATGGAGACTTGGCCGGGATGGGAGGGCACCTTGGGCTGGCGGTGACGGCCGTTGCCGCCACGCGCGGCGGGTGCGCCTGATAGAGCAGGCTGAAGTCTGCCCGAAACGTCCGGGTCTTCGGCCCAAAGAAATAGCTGATGGCCTGCGTTCGATGTGTCCGAGTGAATCCACGCGGCGTGTACGGTCAAAGGCATAACGGATATTGTACCGTGTCCGCACGTACGAATCAAAATCGGGAACGAGAAGAAGTGGGTACGATTTTGTAGATGGGGCAATACACGGATGGCACAGGTTCTGAAATCTAACCGGCATCCACATAGGCGGAGTGGTCGGGCGTTTGGTTGTGTGCGCACGCCAGACGCTGCAGGGCTTCGAATTCGGTATAGAAATGCTTGACGATGCGTTCGGGGTCAGGAACCAGGGCTTCGTCCACATCCAGCCCTACCGTCACAGTGTTCGCATAGCTAAAAATGCTGATGCCCATGCTGATGTTGCCGGAATGGGGAACCCAAAAGAGTACGCGACGGATGGTTGACCCTGCCAAGTAAAGGGGCTGGCGCGGGCCGGGCACATTGGTCAGCACGCAGCTTGCTTTTTCGGCAAACCAGTCTACAGCTTGGTGCGCTAGTTCACCGGGCAGTGCGCCCACAAGCTGGAGGATTTGATAGACAAGAAAAGGTTCGGGCGAGTGTTTGAGCAACTGCATGCGCCGCCGGACTTCGGCCAGCCGCTCGGCAGGGTCGTCCAAGCTCACGGGCAGGGCTAGGTAGAGCAGGCTAAATTCGTTTCCCAGGCTGAGGGTTTCACCCGGACGGCGCAGGTTGATGGGAACCATGGCGCGCAGGTCGCCCAGGGCCATGTCGGCACCGCGCGCCTGCATGTCGCGGCGCAGCGCGCCCGCCAAGACAGCGGCCAATACGTCGTTGACGGTTGTGCCCGTCGCGCGGCTGATCGCCTTGACCTGGTCGAGCGGCAGCGGTTTGGACCAGGTGACGCGCTTGATGCCGCCCATCTGCCCGCGATAGGGGGATGGACGGTCGGGGGAGAGGATCAGTAATTTGGCGAGGATGGCTGCGCTGGTGGCGGTGATCAGCCCGGTAGACTCCAGCCGCCGGATCAGCGAGTCTGTGCCGTCACGCAGGTCGAGCGAGGACGTAAGCAGCCGACCGGCGGCGCGCATGCTTTGGTCTGCGAAACGTGCCGCCAGGTGCAGCGGCATGTGGACGAGGCTACGGCGCGGTGGTGTGGGTTGTTCAAACGGGATCGGCGTCACAGGATCGGCGTCGGGCGTGTCATCGGTGAGTGAGAGCAACACCTGAAGCAAGGCAATGCCATCGGCCATGCAGTGATGGATGCGGCCCAAGACGGCGCAGCCGTTCTCCACACCTTCGATCAGGTAGAAGCGCCACAGGGGCCGGTTGTGGTCTAGCGGGTCGCTGATCAATTCCCCGGTCAGTGTCTGGAGGGCAGCATCATCGCCAGGGGCAGGCAGGGCGACGCGGCGCAGGTGATAGTGCAGGTTGAAGTGCGGGTCCTCTGCCCAGGCATACCGGCCTGGACCGCGATCAGCAACGACTCGCTGGCGAAAGCGGTCGAAGCGGCTGACAAGCCTGGTCTGCATCAGGTCGCACAGCCGGTTGTAGTCGATAGGCGAATCGAAGAACAACAGGCTGTTGATGACCATGTGGTTGGCCGGGCGATCCATGCCGAGCCAGGCAGCATCGATACTCGTCATCGGCAGGCGTGTCGGGTTGGTCATGACGGTGGTTACCAGTGGGTGGGATAGCGGATCGGCTCTAGGGCTTAAGTATACTGTAGTTTGCCGCGCACTTCCAGTTGGTTTTTGGGCATGGTGGCCGCGTGGGAATCACTGTATAGGCCGGTGTGCCGAGGCGCGGGGAAATGGTTGCTGCGCTAGGCGGTGTGGGGATGGCTGATACGGCGGCTCCGACTCTGGAGGAATTCTGCCCAGAATAGCGCTGTACAATTGCACCGAATACCAACGCACACTATAATGGGCGCAATGGCACAGTGGGTATCTGCTGCCTTTTTCAAACCAAGGCGCGTAGCCGTGCTGCGTGTGAGACCGGCGCTAGAGGAAAGACCTTTATGTTAAAGACGCATACGTGCGGTGAGTTGACGCTAGAACAGGCCGGGCAACGGGTGCAGTTGGCCGGTTGGGTCAATCGCCGCCGCGACCACGGCGGGCTGATCTTTATTGATCTGCGCGACCGGTTTGGGTTGACTCAAGTCACCATTGATTCGGAAACGGCTCCCGCCGCGCATGAAAACGCGGCTCAGGCGCGCAATGAATATGTGTTACAGGTGTCGGGCACGGTGCGCCCACGCCCGGAAGGGTTTGAAAACCCCAATCTGGCGACGGGCGCAATCGAGGTGATCGCCGACGAGGTGACCGTCCTCAACCCTGCCAAGACGCCGCCCTTTTATGTGAGCGGCAACGCCGACGAGGTGGATGAGGCGTTACGGCTTAAGTACCGCTATCTGGACCTGCGCCGCCCGCGCATGGTCAGCAACCTGGCGTTGCGCCACCGGATCGTGCGCTTTATCCGCGAGTTTTTGTCGGCGCGTGACTTTTTGGAGATCGAGACGCCAATCTTGCTCAAAAGCACGCCGGAAGGGGCGCGAGATTTTGTCGTGCCCAGCCGTCTGCACCCGCATGAGTTCTATGCGCTGCCGCAAAGCCCACAGCAATTGAAGCAGTTGTTGATGGTGGCCGGTATCGAACGCTATTTCCAGATTGCACGTTGTTTCCGTGATGAAGACCTGCGCGCCGACCGCCAGCCGGAATTCACGCAGCTTGACCTGGAGATGAGCTTTGTGGAGGCAGGGGATGTGCGCGCTTTGATCGAGACGATGTTGATCGCGCTGTGCGAGGAGATCAGCCCCAAGCGCATCCAGCAGATCCCTTTCCCGGTGATCAGCTATGCCGAGGCAATGGAGAAGTATGGCATTGACCGGCCTGACCTGCGTTTCGGCCAGACCTTGTTCGACCTGAGCGAGTCCATGCGAACCAGCAATTTTGGCGTCTTTCGCAATGCGCTGGAAGCGGGCGGCCAGGTGAAGGGGATCGTCTATCCGGGCGGCGCGCACCTCTCCCGCCGCGAGATTGATGAGTTAACCGAGTTTGTCAAACCGTATGGGGCGAAAGGGTTGGTCTGGATCGGCGTGGTGGGCGAACCGGATGATCAGGGCCTCTATCCCGCCGATGCGTTGCGTTCGCAGGTTGCCAAATTCTTTACCGCGCAGGAACTGGCCGGGATCGTCCGCACCAGCGGCGCACAGACGAGCGACTTGATCCTGATCGTGGCCGACCAGCCGGGCGTGGTGGCGCAGAGCTTGAGTAACCTGCGCTTGGAGATTGGCCGCCGCGCCAACCTGATCGACAACGACCTGCTGTCGTTCTGCTGGGTAGTGGATTTTCCACTGCTGGAATACGACGAAGACGAACAGCGTTGGCAGGCAGTACATCACCCCTTCACCAGCGCACGCGATGAGGATTGGGATCGGCTGGAGCAAGACCCCGGCAGCGTGTTGGCGAAGGCCTATGACGTGGTGCTCAACGGCTGGGAGATCGGCGGCGGCAGCATCCGCATCCATCGCAGCGACCTGCAAGACCGGCTGTTTGCGGTGTTGGGGCTGCAGCACGAGGATGTGCAGGCGCAGTTCGGCCATCTGCTGGAAGCGTTCCAATACGGCGCTCCCCCGCATGGCGGCATTGCCCTGGGCATTGACCGCGTGGTGGCGCTCTTTGCCGAAACCAGCAGCATCCGCGACGTGATCGCCTTCCCCAAGACTGCCGCGGGGACGGACCTGATGTTGGATTCACCCTGCCCGGTCAGTGAAGAACAACTGCGCGAACTGCACATCATGCTGCGGCCTGAAAAAGTGACAGCGAAGTAGTGGTGCCCTTCCAGGCGCGGGTGGCGTCATAGTTGTCTGGGGGGCTTGGATGGAGAGATGCTTCTGTGGCAGAGATGAGTTCCTCAGCGTCGATGACCCCACGCTTGCGGCGCGAGGTGGGGACGTTGGGCGCAGTGCTGATGGGGCTTGGCTCCATTATCGGTACGGGTGTCTTTGTGAGTATCGGGATTGGTGCAGGGATCGCCGGGCCATCGGTCGTGCTGGCGATTGCGCTGGCCGCGCTGGTGGCGACCTTCAACGGGCTGTCCAGCGCACAACTGGCGGCCACCCATCCCGTCAGTGGCGGAACCTATGAGTACGGCTATAAATACCTCAATTCCACGTTAGGCTTTATCGCCGGGTGGATGTTTCTGTGTGCCAAGAGCGCGTCGGCGGCGACGGCGACGCTCGGCTTGGCGGGCTATGTACTGAGCACATTCGGCGTGACTGGCCGGATCTGGCAGATGGGGTTGGGGTTGGTGGCGGTGATCGCGCTGACGGCTATTGTGCTGGGCGGCATCCGCCGGTCCAGCGTGACCAACATGGCTGTGGTGGGGCTGACCCTGGCCTCACTGGTGTTCTTTGTGGTTGCCGGCCTGCCTGTGCTGGTTGCCAATGGCACCGCACACTTTACCCCCTTTTTCCCCCCGGCCTC
>CAZYQJ010000080.1:0-12520 GCA_964649925.1 uncultured Litorilinea sp. | reverse complement strand
ACGAAATCCGCCAGGCAGACGGGCAGATTCACCTGGGGCCGCTGGTCACGCATAATCAGTGTGTGGCGCATCCCGCGATCGTCGCCCACGCCTTCCCGCTGGCGCGCGCCTGCTGGGAGGTAGGCGCGCCGCAGATCCGCAACCGCGCCACCGTGGCGGGCAACGTGATCACCGCCAGCCCATCCACTGACACCATCGTGCCGCTGCTGGCATTGGACGCGGTTGTCACCCTGACCAGCGCAGCGCGCGGGGATCGTACATTGCCGCTAGCCGCGTTTTACACGGGCTTCCGCCAGGTGGACCTGGCCCCGGATGAAATCCTGACGCGCATCTCGTTTGCGCCGCTCAATGCCAACCAGAAAGGCACGTTCATCAAACTCGGCCTGCGCCGCGCCCAGGCGATCACCGTCGTCAGCGTGGCGACCATCCTCACGCGCGATACGACAGGCGTCGTCACCCAGGCCGCCATCAGCTTGGGGGCAGTTGCGCCGCTGGTCATACGCGCCGCGGCGGCGGAACAGGCGTTGATCGGCAGACCGCTGGACGAGGCGGCGATCAGCGAAGCGGCGCGGCTGGCGCAGGAAGCCTCCTCGCCCATCGACGACATCCGCGCCACCGCAGCCTACCGCCGCGCCATGGTCGAGACCATCACCGCGCGCGCCCTGCGCCAAATTCGCGATGGAGAGACGCGCCAGGGCTGGCCGGATGCGCCGGTGATGCTCTGGGGCAAGACCGCGGGGTGCGTGCCGCGCATGGCCGCCGCGCCGGACGCACCGGCCACGGTCAATGGGTCGCCCGTAACGCTGGCGGGTGGGATGACGCTGCTCGACAGCCTGCGCCAGGCAGGATATATCGGTGTCAAGGAAGGGTGCGCCGAGGGGGAGTGCGGCGCGTGTACGGTCTTTTTGGACGGCCAGGCCGTCATGGCCTGCCTGGTTCCGTCCGAACGCGCCGCGGGCAGCGAGGTGATCACGGTCGAAGGGCTAAAGAATGCGGACCAGCTTCACCCGGTGCAGGCTGCACTGGTGCAGAGCGGCGGCGTGCAGTGCGGGTACTGCACGCCCGGCTTTGTGATGAGCGCGGCCAAGTTGCTGGAGGAACGCCCCCACCCGACGCGGCGCGAGGCGCAGGAGGCGATCACGGGCAACTTCTGCCGCTGCACCGGCTATCGCAAGATTCTGGATGCGATGGTGCAGGCCGGGCAGGGGCAGCCAGCCGCATAGAGGGCAACAGCGACGTCAGCCATCCCGTTGCGGCTGCGCAACCAGGGCACGCGTGGTCGCCAGGCATTCATCCAGATAGTCGGCAAAACCCGGTTTGATCTCCAGGATCAGATCGCCCACGTAGCCGTCCAGCCGCGCAAAGACCTCGGCATAGGGGATCGTCCCCCAGCCCGGCGGCAGATGCACATCCGCTTCGCCATAGGGCCAGCGGTCCGGTTCGCTGTTAAAGCCGGTATCCAGGCGGCCAAAGTTGTCGTTGGCGTGCAGATGGCGCACCCACGGCGCGGCTTCGGCCACCGCGTCCAGATAGTCAAAGCCCATATCATGGGCGGCAATGTGCAGATGGGCGATGTCCAGCGTCATGCCAACCGCAGGATGGCCGATGGCTTCCAGTTGGCGTACAATGGGGCCGATGTGCAGCCGGGCGTGGTGGGTGGAGAGCGCGTCACGCGGCAGCCCAAAGCGGGCGATGAGGTTGTGTTCCCAGAGATGGCTGTCGCCGTTTTCCATGCCGATGACCACGCCGCTGTCCGCGGCGATTTCGGCCAGTGCGCGCAGCGCCATCACCTCGCGGATTCTGCCTTCGGCCAGTTCGGTGTCGCTCAGGAGCGTGGAGCGCAGGCCGTGATGGACGGCATCCAACGCCTGCAGGCCGCTGTGATAGACCAGCATCCCGGCCCCCACAGCACGGGCCACCTCGATCTGCGCGGCCATGATGCGGCGGCAAAGGTCGTGACGGCTGTCATAGGCCAGGTTAAGCCGGTTGAGGCCATGCACCGAGTACCGCAGGTCAAAATTGCGCGTGACCGCCACCAGGTCGGCCAGCGGCGCGGGGCGCACCTCGCCATCAAAGATGATGCCGAGCGATGAAATGCTGAGTTCGGCCATCTGGTAGCCGAGGCTTTGTATATGCGCCAGCATTTCTTCCAGCCGCTGCATCCGCTTATATCCGGCAGGCACGCCGACAGCCAGGCCAATGGCGTTGATCTGCATTCGAGACACCCGCCTTTCTCTGAAACGAGGATCAAGACCCGATGACTATACCGGCGAACGTCGCCCAATCCACGACCGGCGATCCGCGCATTGATTTGGGATCGGTCGTGCAGGTGGGCATTGTGGTGCGTGATGTCGAAGCCACAGTGGACGCATGGACCTCGCGCTTTCGGCTCGGCCCGGCCCAGTTTGTCGACTGGCCGCCTGAAGGGACTGACCTGGCGCAGACGGCCACCTATCACGGTCGCCCCGGCAACTTCCGCATGCGACTCGCCTTTTTGCAGGCCGGGCCGGTGCAGTTGGAGTTTATCCAACCCCTCGAAGGGGACAACATCTACGCCGAATTCCTGGCGGATCACGGCGAGGGGCTGCATCATCTGCTCTTCAACGTGCCCGACCCGGAAGGGGTGGCGCGCCAGCTTGAAGCGCCCATCCTGCAAAGCGGCGGTTCTACCCTCTTCCCCGGCGCGCTCTGGGCCTACCTCGACACGCAGGAGATGTTGGGAGCCATGATCGAAGTCAGAACCAAGAAGTAGGCAGTAGGCAGTGGGCAGGTAGGCAGTGGGGGCAGCAGCAGAAAAGTCTTAGGTCTTGGGTGCTACGCCTGAAGTGTCTAGCACCTGACATTGATGACGCTGACCTCCCTATTCCCTATCTGCCTACTGCCTATCTGCCCACTGCCGAGCGCCCTGCCTCTGCCCCTACTGCCTATCTCCCTACTCCCCACTCCCTGTCAGTTTCAGGAAGCGCGCATAGGCCTCATCCCATTCTGTATCCGGGCCGGGGTCGAACTGTTCCTGGCTGATGGAGGCGGCGATGGCAGCGCGGCCTTCGTCCAGACTGGCGAGATGGCCGGTGGCGATGGCCTGCACCATCACGTTGCCCAACGCCGTCGCCTCCACCGGCCCGGTGACGACCGGACGCTGGCAGGCATCGGCGGCCAGTTGGCAGAGCAGCCGGTTTTGACTGCCCCCACCCACGATCCGCAAGGTCTCCAGCCGGTGACCGGCCAACTGTTCCAACGCCTCCAGCACGCCGCGGTAACGCAGCGCCAGGCTTTCCAGACAGCAGCGCACCACCTCGCCCACAGTTTCCGGCGCAGGCTGGCCGGTGCGCGTGCAGTAGGCGCGGATGGCGTCCACCATCTGGCCAGGGGCCAGAAAATCGTCGGCGTCCGGGTCGATCAGCGAGCGGAACGGTTGGGCGGTGCGCGCCTGTGCCATCAGGTCATCCCAGCTAAAGTCGTGCCCCTCGCGCTGCCACTGGCGGCGCGACTCCTGCAGCAGCCACAGCCCCGCGATGTTTTTGAGCAGCCGGATCGTGTTGGCGACCCCGCCCTCGTTGGTAAAGTTGAGTTGCCGCGTCATGTCGTTGATGATCGGCTGCGCTGTCTCAATCCCCATCAGGCTCCAGGTCCCGCTGCTGATGTAGAGGCTGGACTCATCCAGCCCAGGGATGGCAGCGACGGCGCTGGCCGTGTCATGGCTGCCAGGGGCGATGACCACCGGGTCGCCGCGCAGCCCCGTCTCCTCACACACCGCGCCGCGCACCGGCCCCAAGACCGTCCCCGGTGATGCCAGTTCAGGCAGAATGCAAGTAGGCAGCCCCAGGCGCGCCAGCAGCCCGGTGGCCCAACGCCGGTCCGCTGCATGCAGCATCTGGCTGGTGGAGGCAATGGTGTATTCCGCCACCTTGCGCCCCGTCAGCCAGTAGTGAAAGAGGTCCGGGATCATCAGCAGGGTGTGCGCCGCATCCAGTTGCGGGTCATCTTCCTGGCGCATGGCGAACAACTGGAAGAGGGTATTGATCTGCATGAACTGGATGCCGGTCTGATCGAAGATGACATCACTGGGCACGATGGCGAAGGCGCGTTCAGGCATGCCGTTGTTGCGCGCGTCGCGATAGTGGACGGGGTTGCCGAGCAGCCGCCCGGCGCGGTCGAGCAGGGCAAAGTCCACGCCCCAGGTATCCACGCCGATGCCTACTAATGGGGCCTGCTCCTGGGCAGCATAGCGCGCCAGCCCGGCCTTGATTTCACTCCACAGGCCAAGCGCATTCCAGAAGAGCCGTCCCCCGGCCTCTACCGGCCCATTGGGAAAGCGGTGCAGTTCTTGCAGGTCAAAGCGCGCCCCGTCCCAGCGCGCCAACAGCACGCGGCCATTGGACGCGCCTAGATCAGCGGCGATGAAATTCACGGTTGCCATAGATCGTACTCCTACGGTTGTGAGGGCTAGGTCTTGCGTCTCAGCAGGGCAAAATAGGAATCACCTGCCAGCCACGCCAGGTCGAGATCGCCATGCGCCGCCACTTGGGGCGCAGCGTCAAAGGCAGGATCGTTGATAAAGAAGTTCTGATCGTCATAACCGCACAGAACGACGGCATGCGGCGTCTGTAGTTGCCAATAAGGAAGGTCGCCAGTCCATACAAAGACAGCAGGAGGAAATCCCGCATCGAGCGCATCGAAGAGATCGCTCAGTTCACCTTGTTGGTAGATCACCTCTACTTCTGGGGCCAGGCTGTCTAGGCGCAGCAACCGTGAATGCGGTGTCCCCCAGGGTGCGACGTCGAGCAGCGACAGCAAGCGGCGGTAGGGTACGGCGATATCCACCGCAGCCAGCATCATGGCGGCACACGCGGCTAGGCAGTCGGACTCAGACTGTTGGGGATGATGCGGAACCGGCAATAAGCGCTTGGGCACGGCTCTCGATCTGTTTCACTAGACTCGGATTCACCAGCAATTGACCCGTGCGGGCATCTACGTCGAGTGTGCCCACGATCCCGACCGGCCCCCGGACAGGTGTGGCCAGCACAATCGGGACACGCCAAACCAAGCGTCCCTGGCTAAACAGCAAGGCAGGTGTATCCCCCTTCATCAGATGGCTGACCTTACCCGCAACATAGCCGCTCACCTTCTGAGAGGCTGTAAATGCCGTGATATTCAACGCCGGTTCGCCAGGGGCCGCGATCAGCGTCTCCCCCTGGTCGCCCTGGTATATCCATTCCGTGGATGAGACCATCGCATATTCTCCTGCCATCGCGAGACTCGCTGCGGTTTTCCCTATTGTAGCATCGAATCTGCGGCGGTGCTGGCTAGACCAGTTCCAGCGGCAGGTTGGCTTCTTCGAAGGCGGCGCGCTGTTCGTCGCTGAGGTTGTCGTCTATCAGCAGCGTGTCAATCTCTTCGGGCAGCATCGAACTGGCGATGTAGACATGACCGATCTTGCTGTGGTCGAACAACGCCACCACATGCTGGGCAGCCTGGGCCATGGCACGCTTAAGCTGCGCCTCGCGCAAGTCCGACTCCATCAAGCCGTGTTCGAGTGTAAAGCCGCGGCAGCTCAGGAAGGCCACATCGACGTGCAGACGGCGCAGCAGTTCCGGCGTCAGCAGGTCAACCAGGCTGCTCGACTGCTTGCGCAGAATCCCGCCGACCACAATCGTCGTGATCTCCGGGGCAAAGCTCATCTCCAACGCCGCGTACAGGCCGTTGGTGATCACCGTCAACCCCTGGATGTGGCGCAGCAGGCGCGTCATCTGAAAAACCGTAGTGCTGCCATCCAGAAAGACGGTTGCGCCTGGACGTACCATCTTGGCGGCGCGCGCCGCCAGGCGGCGTTTTTCCTCCAGCCCCAACTGCTGGCGCGCGGCAAATCGCAGTTCAAGCTGGCCGCGACCCGAAAAGACCGCGCCGCCGCGCACGCGCGTCAGATAGCCTTGATCCTCCAACTGCTGAAGGTCTTTGCGGATCGTCACATCCGAGACGCCGAGACGCGCGCTCAACCCTGTGACGGTGACTTCGTCCAGGCGGCGCAGTTCATCGATAATCAGTTCGCGACGTGCATCGCTCGACAACACTTCCACGGTGGACGAAACGTCTCCATCCATACGGTGTTCCGGTTCTTTCTCTTCCCTGGGCGATCAAATGAGTGAACTGCCCTGTAATTGCTGGCGGCGGTAGTGTTCGTCCAACCGGTTGTCGATGCGCTCGGCTTGCTGGTCGGGCAAGAAGTGGGGGCCGCCCAATGCATACGTCCCCAGGATGATCTTGGCCCACTTATCCGCCATGAGCGTGATATTCAACGCCTCCTGTGCGGTCTGGCCGAGAGCCACCAGCCCGTGATTCACCATGAGCAGCAGTTTGGGCGCATGGCCGTGGGCCTCTTGATAGCGGCGCAACTCGGCACGCACCGCAACCGCCAGCGGGAAACCAGGGTCTACATAGGGCACAACCGCCGGGTGGCGGCCACAGACCACGATGCCATCGGGGAACAGATGGCGCAGAAAGGGTTCGGCCCCCAACCGGCTGCACAAAATCTGGTTGACCGACACGGCATGGGTATGCGCCACCCAGGCCGCGCCTGCCTCATGCAGACAGAGGGCGTGCAGAAAGGTTTCTACCGACGGGCGGCGCGCCTGCGGGTCCACCAGGGCATCCATCAGGGCGCGACCGACCTCGTGGTCGTCCATCTGGTCGCGCGCCATCAGGTCCATCATCGCCGCGGTTTTCACCTGGCTAAAGCCCTGCGCCGTGATCGTGCCTAGCTGGCTGCCCGATGCCTTGACCCAAAATGTCCCGTCATCACAGGCAGCGCTTGTATTGCCTTCGCCCAAAATCGCCAGTTGGCGGTCTTCCCGGCCTAATTCGTGCGAAAGCCAGATCAATTGGTCTAGAATCGCTTCGTGCTGCATAGCATCCTCATTGGTTTCCACAGATCGTCCATGCACTTGCATGGCCTAAGCAGGATTGAGTAGCTGCGTGAGGTTGGGGTAGCTTGCATCCCACGCAGCCAAACGGCGCGCCCCCTCTTCCACCAATGCCAGCACCGCTGCGGCCTCGGCATCAGGTGGGGCGAACGGCCGCCAGATCGCAGATAACAGGGTGGCCGGGTCCGCCTGGGGATCAAGCGCGTGCAGCGCCGCCACCACGCCGATTGCATAGCGCCACGGCTGAACATCACAGGTCAGGGCCAGGCGCATCGCCCCCACCAGCCGGTCCTCCCAACCGAGTTTACGTGTGGGGTCGCGACCGACACGCGCCACTGTGTCGCGCAGATAGGGGTTGACGATGCGCGCCAGGAGGTCACGCGCAGCCTGGGCAAACCCTCGCTGCGTGAAGAAGGGGTCTACGCCCGCGTATTGACGGATCAACGCCGCGCCCGATTCTTCCACCAACGCTGCGTACAGAAAATCCATCGCGCCTGGCACGTCACGCAGTTGCGCCATATACGTCAGCCCCATCCATTCCCCTAGATAGGCCGCCAGCGCATGAACCGCGTTGTGGCCGTAGAGTTTGGCTGCTTCGAAAGGCCGCAGATCATCCTTTTCCTCAAAGGTCGCCAGGCCGCGGGCAAAGGGCGGCGCATCCGGGCCGAAGTCCACGCGGCCAATCAAGATGTGGTTGAATGCCTCCACCAGAAAGGCGTGCTGGCTGGCAGGCGTCACCGGCATCAAGTCTTTGGGCGGCGCAATGACGCCGCTCATCTTAGCGATCACCGTGTCCACAAAACAGACCTGTCTGGCGACAGCATCCCGCTCGACCTCCGGCACTTCATCCAACACCGCGGCTCGCAGCAGCGCCGCGGCCTGGGGATGGTTCTCGGCGGCATAGACCAACGCACGCGGGCCGCCCGCCGCGGCCTTGCGCCGCAACCCCTCGGCCATGATACGGTGCAGGCTGGCCGGGTCGGGTGTGGCATAATGGCGCACGCTCGGCACAGCGGTCACGATCTCCTGCGCCGCCGCGACTGCCTCAACTAGACGCTGCCGGTCCTCTGCAACCGCCGGGTCTTCCATCTGGATCGGCCCGACGATTACCGGCTCGCAGCGGTCGACATAGGCCACGTTGACCGCGTAAAAGCCCCCGGCCTTACGCAGCGCGGCCACCACCTCTGGCATGATTTCTGCCACCACAATGCGGCCAAAGACCTCGCTAGCTTGGGCTTCCAGGGCAAACAATCCGGCCTGGATCGCGCCAAAGCCAAAGCCAACCAAGGTAGCATCCCCGTGCAGGCTCATGGCTATCGCATCTCCTGCCCTCCGGTCACGTTGATCGCCTGGCCGGTCATATAGGAGGCCTGATCAGAAGCAAGAAACACAACGGCGTTGGTCACATCCTCATAGGTGCAGCCGCGCTTCATGGGCACCTGGTCCACATAACGCTGGCGCACCTCCTCTTCGCTGATCCCCAGCCGTTGGGCATACTGGCTATAGAGCGACTCCACCCAAAGCGGCGAATCGAGCAGGTTGCCGGGGCAGATGGCATTGACGCGGACGCCATACTCGGCCAATTCCAACGCCAGGCTTTGCGTCAGGCCCACCCCGCCAAACTTGCTGGCGGCATAGGCCGCGTTTTTGTAACTGCCCTTCTTGCCCGACTTAGAGTTGATCTGGATGATGACGCCGCGGCGCTGCTCGATCATGAGGGCCGCGGCGTGTTTGGCACAGAGAAAATAGCCGTTGAGGTTGACGTCGATCACCTTGCGCCAGCGGTTCACATCAAACTCGACCAGCGGGCCGGAGATGACGATCCCGGCATTGGCGACCAGGATGTCCACCCCGCCAAAGTGTTCTTTTGTGGCGGCAAACAGGGCCTGCACCTGGTCTTCCTGGGTCACATCCACGGCAACGGCTAGGGTGCGGCGTCCTGTCGCCGCGGCGACATCGGCGGCAGTCTGCTGTGCGCCTTCCAGGTTGAGGTCGGCCACCACCACATGACAGCCTTCATCGGCCAGGCGGCGCACAATGGCTGCGCCCAGCCCCTGGGCCGCGCCGGTGACGACGGCAATTTGGTCAAGTAACGGTTGGCTGTTCATACATTTGCCCGGTCTCAGGTCGTTTGCTGGGTAAATTCCAGTTGGTCCACAATCCGCTGCACGGAGTCAGGGGCGATAGGATGGTTCTCTGGATAGGTCAAATCCACCGTGAGCAGCAGTGGCTCTGCCATCTCGTCCAATGGGGTCAGGTCCATCATCCAGAGATAGGTCAACAAAAGCGCGGGCCTGCCCTGCACCTGCACCTGATGATGGTCATAGCGGATCAACACCTCGGCCTGTTGGCGGCTGCACCAGGCCACCCATCGCTCGCTCGGATGGTGCTTACTCACAGCAGTAAACGCAGCAGTTCTTCTTCGGCTTCCTTTGTCCAGCTTTCACCTTCCCCCAACTTGGCGTAGACCGACGGCAGCGTATCCTTGAGGTCGGGCAGCGGCGTCAGCGGCAGCGGCTTGCTTAGGTTGGGGAAGATCACCACCTTGCCGGGAAACCGGCCATCGGCCACCGCGGCCAGCCCATCGGCCACGCCTTCCAGCCCGGCCACTGCTGACACCGATTTGTTAGGCGACAACGCCTTGCTTTCGGTCAAGTCGCGCATCATCGCCAGGTCTTCGATGGATGAACCGCTTGTGCCTGTATAGCGCACGTTGCGCTGCACGATGGCGTTGACGTCGAACATGGCCTGCGTGCCGCGTGGCAAGCCCGCAAAGACATTCATCACCGCGTTGTCAGCCAGGTAGGGCATCGCCATCTCGATGGCAGGCACGCTGGGGGCCATGACCGCGATATCGTCATAGCCCTGGCCGCCGCTCTCGGCAGCCATGCGCGCCGTGAATTCAGCTACATCGGGATAGCTCTCCTGCGAGATGCAGACGAGTTCCACGCCTGCTTCGCGCGCAGGCCCGGCAAATTTCTGCTCCACGGCGTGGATGCGCGGCAGGTGCAGGTTGGTCGCCACGATCTTGCGCGGCCGGTCGTCAATCTCCAGGGCGCGCTGCAAATGCATGTGGCCCATCGGCCCGCCCGCACCCAAGATCCAGGTCAGCCCGCCGGGGCGCAGTTGTGTGCGGATCGGCGCATAGGCAGCGGACAAGTCGCGGCGGGTCGTGCCGATCACAGCCAGGTTGTCATAGTGCAGCCGCCCAATGTCCAGCTGTACCGAACGCGGCACAACCCGGTCAGTTACCACGGCAAACGTCCCACCTTTCGCCAGGCGCGGGAAGGTGCGCTCCATGATCTCCGGGTCAGCGCCCAAAATAACAATGTCATCATACTGCACGCCCTCGGCGTCCGGCACGAGATCGACGCTCGCGTCCTCGGCCCAGGCGCGCACCCGTTGGGCAAATTCCTCATCCTGTACATCCAGCACCAACTTGCCGGGCCGCCACTGTTCGGCTGCGCCCAGTTCCACCCCGCGCCCGTCCCCCACGATCCAAAGCGTGCCGCCGGGCTTCCAGGCGGTGCGATAGGCGACATGGTAGGACGCTTCGACACAGGCCCACGGTTCAGCCAGGGCCGATTCTGCGTAGCCGGTGGTGGGCTGGATGGGGAGCAGGTAGTTGCCCCCGTCGCCGTTTAGGACGCGCTGGTCAATCACGTTGTACTGCGAAAAGCCGCCTTGGATTTCATAGCCATAGGCATAACCCACGCCGCCGACATAGATATCGGCCTGCACGATGAAGCGGTCGCCCACCTTGTACTGATCGCGCAGGTTCTCGCCCACGCCCACCACGGTCAGGCTGATCTCATGCCCCAAGACGACCGGGTCTTGGCTCATGTCGCGGTAGATGCGCGGGTGATTCTGCCCGGCACGGATGACCTTGATATCCGAAAAGCAGATGCCGGTGGCGTCATGGCGCACCAGCAGTTCATCCGGCCCATAGTCCGGCAGCGGACGCTCGATCATCTGCCCGTCACGACCTAGATTTTCAAACCCGGCCCCATACAACGGCCACAGCCGGTTGCGATCCGGCAGGGGCGCGTCACCGCGCTTGTATACAGCCAACTTGTCCGTCATCAATTCACTCCTTCAAGGGGCTGCGCCTTGACGCGGCAGCCCGTCATTACTCAGATCCCTGCACCCATCCTGTCCTGCGCTAACCGGACAGCGTGCCAATCGCATCGTATATTTCGTCCAGGGCGCGCTGCATCGCCTCCTCCGCGCTCAGAGCGTTGCGCGGGTCTACGGCCTGTTGAATCCACGACGCAGCGATGGAGGTCTGGGTCTGCCAGTAGAGGTTGGCCGGGAAGGGCACGGAGTTACGCACCAACTCTAGGCTGTCCAACTGCCACTGCTGCAGCGGATCATCCGTAATAAACTCGTCATAGGTATACTGGTAGGCGGATTTAGCGGCCATCGTGGCGACCTGGCGGCCTGTGGCCTTGTTGCCGGGGCCGAACCACCAGAGATAGAAGTCGAGCATGGCCTGTGGGCTGGAGGCATTTTTCAACACCACGCTGCCGTGCAGCCAGAAGGGTGTCCCGGCCTTGGGGTCATCCCGTTCACGGCGCATGTTCAGCCCGCTCGTCCCGGCGGTTCCCACCCCGTAGGTCTGCTGCGCGATTGGGGCCAGCGCATCGACCATGCTCATCAGGGCGACGTCGCGGCCAAGCCAATCGTCCACGGTGCGGCGGTGGTCGGCAGGCATCAGGTCGGCGGCGACCATCTCCTGCTTCCAGCGGATCGCAGCCAGCGAGGCCTCGCCAGTCCAGTCGATCAGCCCGTCGCCGGTGAGCGGGGTGTCGGTCGCGCCCCAGATCATGGCGATGTGATCCGCCAGCGGCGACCACATGGCATCGAAAGGGGTCCAGCCGGGCGTAGCCGCTTTGATCTGTTCGGCGGCGATACGCACCTCGTCCCAGGTCAGCGGCGGATCCACCCCTGCGGCTTCGAGCGGTTCCCAGTACCACCCCAACGCAATGCTGCTGATGTTGCCCGGCACGACATACTGATGGCCTTCGTACTGGCTGGCGGACAGCACCGAAGGCAGGATCGCCGGGATCACCTGGTCGGCGTCGGGTATGGAGGAGACCAGGATCAGGTCATCCAGCAGCTGGATCAGGTCGCGCTGAACCCAGGGGGCGATAACCCAGGGCGCTTCGATCATGGCAAAGCCATCCCAAGACGGTTCGCCCGCGGCGATTGCGCTTTCCACCGCGGCATCGGCATCGCCTGCCAGTTCATGCAGCACGACCTTTTGTGCAAAGGCCGCGTTCCAGTCTTCCACCGCGGTGTCGATGGCGAAGGCCAGCCGCAGGTCGGGCCGCACCAGAAGATTGATCTCCTGCGGCTCCTGGGTCGGTTCGGCCATCTGAGCGCCGGGGATCCACCTCCGCCCGCAGCCTGCCAGCAGTCCCCCTGCAGCCACCGTGCTGACCGTCTGCAGGAAGCGGCGTCTGCTGTACCTTATGTGTGTACCGCCGGGGGAACCCTCGGTTTGCATATGCTTGTCTCCCTCAGCGTCCCAGATCAGGCCGCCCATTGGCGTTTGCCACTATTTCCCCTCTATATACGCCAGCACCTGATCGGGCGTC
>CAZYQJ010000079.1:4041-12628 GCA_964649925.1 uncultured Litorilinea sp. | reverse complement strand
CGCGATCCTGTAGCCCATAGTGAGGGTGGCGGCTCACTTCGCCCAGCCACAGAGCGATCACCACCACGGGCAATACGGCCACCAGCCAGCGCACGGGTCGGCTGGGGAGCGTCTCCGGCTGGGCAGGCCGCGCCGCCAGCCACCACTGGGCAAACGCACCGGCCACTGTCGCCAGTGCCGCCATCCCGACGGCCAGCAACAGCCACTGAATGTTGCCGTCTGACCACAGCCAGGCCAGATCGGTGTGGGCGACAAAATTGTCGCGCATCAACTTCCACTGCCCCACGACCGGGCTGTTCGCCAGGTCTGCCAGACTTTGGGCAGGCGGGCCAAAGGCCAGCGGGTTGGCCCAGTCGGTCTGATACAGCGACCGCAGCAGGGTCTCGAAGTTCACCCAGTTCACCGTTACGGCCGAAAGCTGCACCACCCCGGAGATCAAACTAAGCACGATCAGCGCCAGACTGTGGATAGGCAGCCGCCGCAGCCGCGCCGTCCAGCGCGCATTGGGGCGTGACCCGGGTTCGCCGCGCAAAACGGCCAGCGTATCCTGCACCCAGGGCGCAAGCCACAACACCCAGAACGGGGTCAATGGCACCAAGAAACGCGGCCCCCAGGCAAAGCCCGCCCACCACATCCACCACAGGCTGTAGAGCAGCAGGATCGCCAGGCTCATGCCCGCGGTCGCCAACGCCTCCAGCCGGTGACGCCGCGCAAACGCAGGCAGGCTCGCCACGCTTGCCAGAAAGAGCGGCGTAAACCAGAACAGCCCGCGATACGGGCTGGCGACGAGCCCCCACAGCCCTACCCACAGTGGCGTGGAGAACCCTTCGCCATCCGCAAAGTGATAGCCGGTGTTGAACGGGTCGCCGAAGCGCATCTCGTTGTACCACAGGCTCAACCCACCCGCCACCACTAAGGGCAGCACAAAGGCCGGAACTGCGCCAATCCATGCGCCCGATCCGCCGCGGCGCATCGCCAACCACACGCCCGCCACCGCATACGCGATCAAGGCGCCTACCGCCACCGCGTGCGCGGTCACGGTCGCCACAGCCAGTCCCGCGCCCGTCCCTGCCGCCAGTGCCCACGCCACATTGCCCGTATAGCGCCAACTCAGCAGCCCATAGAAACAGAGCAACAGGCTGAACGCGCTGAGCGGCTCGCCAAAAAACTGGTTGGCATAGGGCCAGGCGATGGTACACAGCCCAAAGAGCAGCCCCAACGTCGCGCCGGTGTGCTCGTCATAGCCAAGCCGGGTCGCCGTCCGCCACAACAACACCGCGGTGGCTGCCGTGATGAATCCATTCCAGAGCAGCGTGCCCTGCAGCAGCCCGATCTCGATGTTCATCTGGGCTAGGCGGCGCAGCAGCCGGTACCAGCCTACCGCCAGAAAGGCGGGCGCAGGCCCTTTCTTGCTGTAGACCTCGCCGCCCGGGCCGAACTCACCCAACACCTCGCCAGGGCTGTTCGTCCACTGTGTCCAGGCAATGGCGTTGGTGTTGACCTCCCCGCGCAGCGCCAACGACTCGGTTACAGCAAAGAGGCTGACCTCGTCCACAATGTGAAATCTGCCCGAATGACTCAGTGTGTAGACGATCAACAGCAGCGCCAGCAGCGCCACCGTGCCATACCGCCGGAAGTCCATCGATACTGCCTTCATAGCCCAAAGAGCCGCAGCCGCAACACCGCTGCAGTGTAATCCCGAAAGATGCGCCAAAACCCTGTCTTGCTGCTGCCGTGACGGCGCAGGATGTAGAAGACCGGAACCTCCAGAATCTTCCAGTTCTTGCGCCAGGCCATCAGCAGCAGGCGGATAAAATAGTCACCATAGCCGTAGAAGATGCGCGAAAAGAGGGGTTCCAGTTCAAAGAGCCGGTCACGCCGCACCGCAAAAAAGCCGCTCAGGTTGTCCTGAATCTGTGTGTGGAACAGGGCGCGGATAAACATGTTATACAGCAAACTCAGGCGGTAGCGCAGCGCGTCCTCCATGCCGCCGCGCATCACAAAACGGCTGCCGATCACCAGGTCATAATAGCGCAGCAGGTCTACCATCTGCGGGATCATCGCCGGGTCATGGTTGAAATCGGTGTCCATCACAACCAGCGTTTGCCCGCGTGCGATCTCCAGCCCATGACGGATCGACTTGGCAAGCCCCTTGTCTGCTGTCCGCACGCACAGCCGCACCGCTTGCGCGGGCGCATGGACCTGCGGCGTGCAGCCTTCGACCGCGGCAAACCGCGCACGCCCCACATCGGCCGTGCCGTCCGGGCTGTTATCGTCCACCACAACCACCTCGAAGCACCCGCCAAGCGGCTCCAACTCACGCCAGATGGCGTCGATCAGGTCGCAGATGTTGTCGCGTTCGTTATACGTTGGCAGCACCACCGACACCTCGACCGGAGCCGCAGATGTCGGCGTGACGGGCGGCACTTCACTCGACATGGATTGGGTCGCTGGCTAGGGCGCGGATCGCCGCACAGATGTAGTCGATCTGGTCGTCGCGCAGCCGCGGAAAGCTCGGCAGGTTTAGACCAGCCCGGCTCAACCGCAGCGCAGTTGGACAGGGGGATTCACTGTAGTAAGGCGGCAGCGTGTCCAACGGGTGAAAGAAGGGCCGGGAATCCACCCCGCGCGCCCGCAATGCCTGGATCAACGCGTCACGGTCCAGCGGAAAGGGCGGCTCGACCAGGATCGAGACCATCCAGTAAACGTTGGTTGTGCCGGGTCGTTCCACTGGCAGCGTAATCCCCGGAATATCGGCCAGTTGTGCTTGATACTGCTGGGCAATCGCCCGTTTGCGCGCGATGAACTCGTCCACCCGCTCCATCTGCGCCACACCGACCGCGGCCTGCAAATTGGTCATACGGTAGTTAAAGCCCACCTCATCATGCCAGTAGCGCCTGGCGGGCGGCATGGCGTGGTCGCGCAGCATCCGGCAGCGCGCCGCCAATTCAGCGTCCTGCGTAGTGACCATCCCCCCCTCGCCGGTCGTGACGATCTTGTTGGCATAGAAGCTAAAGGCCCCTATCGTACCCCAAGCCCCGGCGCGCCGCCCGTCGATGGCCGCACCATGCGCCTCGGCAGCGTCCTCCACCACCCACAGGCCATGCCGGTCGGCCAGTGCCTCGATCTCGGCCAGCGGGGCCATATGCCCATAGAGATCGACCGGCATAATGGCGCGCGTGCGTGGGGTGATTAACCGCGCCACGTCCTCCGGGCAGATCGTCCACGTTTCGGGGTCTACGTCCGCAAAGACCGGCGTTGCGCCGGTGTAAGTCACGGCATTGGCCGACGCCACAAAGGTCAGCGCCGGGACGATCACCTCATCCCCTGGCCCAATACCCAGCGCGTGCAGGGCCAGGTGCAGCGCCGCTGTGCCGTTGCTCACGCTCACCGCGTGCGCCGTCCCGCAGAACTCGGCAAAGCGATCCTCAAAGCGGCTGACATAGCTGCCCAGGCTGCTGATCCACCCTGACCGAACCGCGTCCATCACATAGGCTTCCTCGCGTTCGCCCAGCCACACGTCATAGATTGGGATGAAATTAGGGGGACGTTGGGCGTCTTGGTGTTCCAGGTATGGCAGCGGTAATTGGCGATGCAACTCGCTCATAGCATCCTCATGGTTGGGCGGCAGACAATGTGATCTGCGCCAGAGTGACCTCCACGCCGGACGCCGCGCCCGACGCATCCGCCGCGCTCAGCGGCTCCAGCGTGTCGGCATCATAGACCAGCAGGCCGATCGCGTATTCGCCCGGCGGCCAGTCCAGGCCGGTCTCCAACAAGTAGACGTTCAGAGGCCGATCCTGTTCCGCCCACTCGGCGGGCAGCAGGTGACGGTCGTTCAACAGTCTTTCGTCGGCCTGCGCCACGCGTTCGCCGCTGGCATTGTACAGCGCCACGCGCGCCTTCAGCGGTCGTGCCACCGCGCCGCCAGGAATGCGCTGCCAGCGGATCACGACGGGAATGGGCGCGCCCAGCGCAACGGGTGTGTCGGGTGCGGACATCTCGACCGTCTGCACCGCAGGGAAGAACTGCACGGTGAGCGGCGTAAGCCCATCCGCCAGGTGAAACTCGTTGGGCGGCGTCAACGCCCACCAGTCCACCGAATAGCCGCGGAAATCCTGTTCCCCCGCACGCGTCCCGGCCTGGTCCAGCAGAAAAGGGACAGCGCGCCGCGGGTCAGTGTCGCTTTCAAACCACTGCACCCAATAGAGGTGCTGGGCATCCGCGGCCCATTCGGTCAAACGCTGGTCCACCGTGTTGATGTCCACGAACAGATAGCGCGCCGGGGCAGCCTCATCCCCTGTGGGCGTCTGAGCCGGGTCGACGGCATAACGTCCATAGTAGAAGCCAAAAGGATACTTCTGATCCACCAGGATCAGGTCATCCGGCCCTGCTTGGCCGCGCAGCCACTGGGTCAGCCCGGAAACATCCTCACGCGCAAAACGCGCGTCCCACAGGTCGGCGTGAATCGCCTGCGGCCACAGGCCCACAGTCCAGACCGCGGCCAGCAGCGCCAGCGGTCGCCATAGCCGCGCCCATACCGCCAAGCCAATGCCGATCAGCGGGTAGAGTGCGGGCGTCACAAAACTGCTGTAGCGCACGTTGAACGCGCCGCGGTCGATCACCGCTATGTAATAGAACGCAAGGCTGCCCACCAACCAGGCCCACAGAAATGAGATCACCCCTGCCTGGCGGCGCAAGTACCCGGTCGCGACCAGCGCACCGCCGAGGCCGAGCAGCGCGCTGCCCCACAGCCACAGAGAAGCACGCCCGCCCAGCCAGCCAGCGTCAAAGGCATAGCCGCCGAGGTACGCCTGCCAGTTCTGGCGCAGATACGCCCCCAGGCTCGGCACGACCAGGTTAGGGTTAGCATACCCGGGAATCTGCTGCAGGGCAATTGGTGCAATAGGCAGCACCAGCAGCGCAGTTGCCAGCCCGTTGAACAGCCACGGGCGCAACGCCTGCCACGCAGTGCCCTGCCGCGCTGACGACAGCAGCGCCCACGCCAGCCACCAAAGATACCAGGCCGCCAGCACAAAGGCTGCGTTGTAATGGGTCAACAGCGCCGCCGCGCTGGCTACCACAAAGAGGGCGCGCGGGCGCAGCGCGCGGTCATGGCTGCGTTCTGCCGCCCAAAAGGCCAGCGACGCCGCCAGCAGCCAGCCAAACGCCACGGTATACATGCGTGTCTCCTGGCTTTCGGCCAGCCAGAAGGGCGAACACGCGGCCAGCAGCGCCGCCAATGCCCCCGCGCCCGGCCCAGCCGCCAATCCCGCCACACGGTAGGTCAGCGCCACCCCGGCCACACCCGCAAAGACGCTCAGCAGGCGCGTCGCAAATGCCAGGGTCGCGGGGTCCATCCCCATCTCAATGTCGACCAGGCGCGCCCACCCGTGCAGCATCCAGAAGTAGAGCGGCGGATGAATGTCGAGTTCGGGTGCGGTAGCCACACGCAGAAACGGGCGCAGCGCCACATCAATATTGCGGGCCTCATCCCACCAGATATCTTGATGATCGAGCGCCCAGAGGCGCAGGCTAAACCCGGCTAGCAGGAGCATGATGAGCCACCACCGTGCCCAAGTGGGCGTCGGCGGCGCGTCGGCGCGGATGAATCCCATAGACCAAAAGTTTACCGTAGGCCCGCCGCACGCGGCAATAATCGGAGTGCATGTACCGCGCCATCAGCCCCGCGCAAACAGTTTGTATACGGTTTGCTAGTCTTGTATATATATGGCGGCGCGATACTCAAAGGTTAGGGACTGTCGTTCACTGAACCAAAAAGAGGGACTTATGCCAATTGATTCAGTTATCCATACCAACCAACACAGCATAGATCGCGTTTTGCAGGCTGGGCTGCCCGTGATGCTCGTCTTTTGGCGACAGGACGCTGCACCCGGCCCCCAGACGGATATGATCCTGGACCAACAAGCCAAGCAGTACGCAGGCCGCGCCTTGATCGCCAAGGTCGACGCTGCCGCCGAATCGGCCCTGGTAAAGCGCTTCTCTGTTCAGATATTGCCTAGCTTCGTCCTGACCAAAGCAGGCAGGACCGAGGCGGTGCTGGCCGGACGCATGCCGGATGCCGACCTGCGCGCCTGGCTGGCTTATCTGGTGGAGGGAGGGGCGCGTCCCGCTGTCACTTCCGGCCCTGGTGTGCCCATTGCAGGCACGCAACCCGTCTATCCAAACGGTCACCCCGGGCCTACCTCGCGCCCCACACAGAGCGCCACATCACAGACAGCCGCTGCCGCGCCACTTACACTGACTGACAGCAATTTCCAGCAAGTGATCTCCGGCCCCGGCCCGGTTCTGGTTGACTTCTGGGCGGCCTGGTGCGGCCCCTGTCGCATGGTTGCCCCTTCAGTGGAAACTCTGGCCAGGGAGTTTGCTGGTCGCGCGGTGGTCGGCAAACTGAACGTGGACGAAAACCCGGCCACGGCTCAACGCTACAATATCATGAGCATTCCGGCCCTGCTCATCTTCAAGAATGGCCGCGTGGTGGACCAGATCATCGGCGCGCAGCCGCTGCAAGTCCTGAGAGCCAAACTTACCCAACATGTGGGCTAAATTATGTAGGTCAGGTGTGCAGCCTGACATGGTTGCTGGAGAGGAAAGGGGTTAGGAGTCACACATGCTTGACATGGGACGTTGGTTGATGATCCTGGGTGGCATCCTGTTTGTTATGGGGTTCGTGGTGTTTTTGGCAGGACGCATCCCCGGGATGGGCCAGCTTCCGGGAGATATCCGCATCGAGCGCGATAACTTCACACTCTATGCACCGCTAGGCACGATGCTGCTGCTCAGCGTCGTGCTGACCATTGTGATCAACCTGATCGCCCGCTTCTGGCGTTGACATAGCTAAAGCTCGAGTTCCCACGTCTCGCCAACCAGATCCTGACCAAAGCTGTGATGTTTCTCTTGGGCGACGAGTTTGAACCCGGTCTTTTGATAAATATGGCGCGCTTCACGTAACACGCTGTTTGTCCATAGCACAAGCTTTTTATAGCCCACACGTTTGGCAAAGCGGATACATTCCTCGACCAGCTTTGTGCCCAGCCCCATGCCACGCGCCTTTGGGTCAACTAACAACAGGCGAAGCTTCGCCACTGTCTCGCTCTCTTGCACGACAAGAACAGAACCTACGATCTCTCCATCCATTTCGGCTATAAAGCAACGCTCTTTGGCAGGTTTATAGTTGTTGATGAAATCTGCCGCGATCTGTGAAACCAATGCTTCAAAGCGTTCATCCCATCCATACTCTTTGGCGTACAAAATACCGTGTTTATGGATGATCCAACCCATGTCGCCTGGCTCATGCTGACGCAGGAAATAGGGTTCAGAGTATTTGAACCCTTTTCCGTCCAATAACCCCTGAACCGTTTGCATGGCGCTGATGAGCCGCTGCTGCTCTCGCTCAGAAAGCTCGCCCAGGAGTTGAGCCACCTCGTCATGTGAACGTTGGTTCAGGAGCCTAAACGCCTTCTCACCTTCATCGGTAAGCTGGAGTATGCGCTGCCTGCCATCCTCTTCGGAACGGACTTTCTGAATAATCCCTTTCTCCTCAAGGCCCGCCAGAGTCCGGCTAAGATAGCCTGCATTCAAGCCCGAAATCTTTGTCAGATCAGCAGCAGTGAGGTGGTCACTGTTGGCGATTTCGAAGATGATTCTTGCTTCAGTCAGAGAATAGGGGCTATGAAGCAAACCCTCTCTGAGTGCCCCAATCTTCCGTGTGATAAAGCGATTGAAACGCCTGACCTCGCTGATTCGCTCTTCAAGATTCATCTCAGACATAGCATCCCCGTTTTGTTGCCTTAAGCACTGACCACCTGCTTTTTAGTTGCTTTTAGCACGCAATTGAAGCGATGTCAAGGCCACAAAACGAGGAAAACAATGGAGACTCAAGCACAAAAACCAGGGTGAGGTAGGAGATACTCTAGAGGGTGTACGGTAGGGCGTGACTGACGTCACGCCCTATAATCTTGCCAAGCTAACGCATCACGCGGCTGTCGCCCTCGCGCCGCGTGATGCGGCGGGCGTCCAGTTCTTCCAAAAAAGCCTGGGCGAATTTGCGGCTGGTTGCAAATAAGTCACGCGTCTCGGCCAGCGTGATCGTGCCATGCGTCTCCACATAACGGCGCACCATCGCCACCATCGTGTCAAACTCCTCCTGCCGGTAGAGCAGCCCGGCTCCGACACGCACCAGCCGCCCTTGATCCACCAACATCTCCAGCAGCGCCGTGTCACCGCCCAGCAGCGCCAAAATCTCGTCGGCGTTCGGCGGTGAGTAGCCTGCGGCGGCCAGCCGATCCAGGGCGCGCTGCACGCGCGCCTGCTGATCCGCGTTCAACTGCGGCTCAAACCCGCTGCGCCACACCAGGCTGTCATCCATCTGCACATCGCCTGCCAAGCGCGCCGCCTCCAGCCAGCTATTGAACAGCCGCAGCCCGGCGTTGTTATTTGGAACCGCTTGCTGCAGTTTGCTGCGCAGTTCCCCGCGCGCCATGCCGCGCCGCAGCGGGTGTTGGCGGTGGTACTCCTCCAGCGCAGCGACCAGCACGGCAGCCGGGGACCCCCGCCCGATCGGGGT